>JAYTVY010000027.1:0-10415 GCA_043743755.1 Bryobacterales bacterium
GGTGCGGTCCTTATCGCTGCCCATGAAACAGCGCAGGGAAGGAGCGCCGATGGCCTTGGCCACTTTCATTCCGAGGCGCAGATACTCGGCGGGCGAGCCGTGCGTGGGCTTCCAGCTATCCGAGAGCGGGCAGATGCAGCCGATGCCGGCATCCAGCGCGAGACCCAGCTGGTGGGCCCTGGAACGCACCTGGGCAAGGTGCGCGGGCTCCAGCGATTCAAAATCGTCGAGGCTCGAGATCTGGATGGTATCGAGTTTCTGGGAGGCCGCGTACTCGATGAGCTGAAGAGCTTTCCATTTGAACGCGCGCAGCGAGTAAGTATCGAAACCGAGGCGGATGGGTACGGCTTCGGTGGATTGAGAAAGGACGCCGCGCGTGGAAGCTATGGCGGCGGCAGAGAGCTGGAGGAACGAACGGCGGAGCATCAACCAGAGTGTACAGCAATAAAAAAGGCCCCGATCTCTCGGGGCCGTGCATGAACCCTATACTTCAGGAAGCCCCTCCGCGGGGGCGCTGCGCCTACTTCTTTTTCTTCGGCGCGGCCTTCTTCTTCGCGGGGGCCTTGGCCTTCTTGGTTGCGTTCTTCATCGTTTTGATTCTCCCTAACATCAGATTTGCGATCTGCTTGCGCAGACCGCAGTGTGATTCATATATAAGGTGCTTTGAGATGAATGTCAAGCAAAAAATGCATTCGGGGACCGGAGGGCTTGGACCGGCAAGGCGGTCCGGAGGCCAAAATCATTTCGATCTTCAAATGTTGTGGAGCGAAAACGACATGGAAGAGCGATTTTGTTCTTGCCCGCCGGGGCGCGCTCGCGTTAGCATCGGAGCAAATGACGGTGCGCGCTATTCTCGCGACGGCTCTGGCAGTGTGGTGCATTTTGAGCGCGGGGTGCGCGAAGAAGAAGCACGCGAGTGCGCGGGTTCCCACTAGAACACGCAGCGCGCCGGATGCGCCTGTCGCGAGCGTCGAGACCGGACTCGCGAGCTGGTATGGAAATCCGTATCACGGACGCGCGGCCGCGAACGGCGAGATCTACGACATGGACCAGCTCACCGCCGCGCATCGAACGCTGCCTTTCGGAACCGTGGTGCGAGTAACCCGCACGGGGACCGGACAGAGTGTCGAAGTGCGGATCACCGACCGCGGTCCGTTCGTCGACGGACGGATCATCGATCTTTCGCGAGCGGCCGCGAGGGCGATCGATCTGATCGGACCGGGAGTGGCTGAGGTGCGGGTGGAACCAGTGACGGTGGCGGCGCCGGCGGCGCGGACTCCGGCCGCGGCCGGCGGAGTGTTTGCGGTTCAAGTGGGTGCGTTCCGGGAAAAGAAGCGCGCCGAGCGACAGCGCTCCACGCTCGACAGCGAGTATGGCGAGGCGCGCCTCATCCTGCGAGATGGGTCGCCGCCGCTGTGGCGGGTGCTGGTGGGGCGGGAGAGATCGGCCGATTCGGCGGCCGCGCTCGCTGACCGGCTGCGAAGCGAAGTGGGGCCGGCGTTTGTGGTTCGGCTAGACGAGTAAGGGCGGGAAGAGGGGCGCGCGGATTCAGCTGTACATATAAGGATGCGGTGGCTAAGGCCTGCTTGACTATTGGTACCAGGTCCACTACACCCTTTTGCGGTGGCTGGCATACCCCATAAGATCTTCAAGAGATATACCATCGCGGCATTGCTCATAGGGCAAATCTCCAGTAGAGTTTATGTTTCGCGGTCACACTACATTACGGAGTTTTGATGGTCGGGCAATTTGAAGAACGGGCGCCAGTACTGGTCGGGAACTCGGCTCGAATCCGGCACGTGTTGAAACTAGTGGAGAAACTGGGGCGATGCCGGTGGCCGGTGCTGCTGCAGGGCGAAACGGGAACGGGCAAGGAAGTAGTGGCCCGAGCGATCTATGGCGTTAACCCGGCGGGTCCTTTTGTAACCATCGACTGTTCCTCATTGGTGGGACCGCTGATGGAGAGCGAGCTGTTTGGGCATATGCGCGGCGCCTTTACGGGGGCGGTGACGCCGAAGACGGGCTTGATTGAGACGGCCGACGGCGGGACGGCGTTCTTTGACGAGATCGGCGAGCTGCCGCTGGATCTGCAGGCCAAGCTACTGAGGGTGTTACAAGAGAAGGAGTTCCGTCCGGTGGGGTCCCTGGTGCAGCGGCGCTCGGACTTCCGGGTGATCGCGGCCACCAACCGGGACTTGGCCAAGGAAGTGGAAAAGGGCACGTTCCGGCGGGACCTCTTTTACCGGCTCAATGTGGTGAACCTGCGGCTATCTCCGCTGCGCGACCGCAAAGAAGACATTCCGGCCCTGATCGGGCATTTTCTGAACCGGTACGGAAAGAGCCACACGCTGCTTCCGGAAACGCTGGAGGCAATGGTTTCCTATGACTGGCCGGGCAACGTTCGGGAACTGGAGAACTGCATTCAGCATCTGGTGGCCATCAATTCGGGTCCGCTGCTGCATGTGACGGATTTACCGTCGATGCTGCAGCATCATCTGATGGCCAAGCGGTCGCAATACTTGAGCATTGGAGCGGGCGCGGGTCCGGCGTCGAACGGGCTTTCGAGCTTGCGCGCGGCCACCGAACCCGAAGATGAATGGGGCGTCCCGGCACGTAAGCCGGTTAGCGCCATTCTGCCCCTGATGCAGATGGAGAAGCAGGCGATCCTGGAAGCGCTGGAGTTCACACAGGGCGACCGGGCGGTGGCTGCGAATCTGCTGGGGATCGGGCGGACCACGCTTTACCGCAAGCTCAAAGAGTATCGTCTGGCGGTCTGAACCGCGCGGAGATAACCGGCCGCCTTCCGCCACTACTCTGTGTGACGGAACCCAAAACTCTGCGCCTGCTGCTGGTGGAAGACAATCCCCCCGACGAGCGCTTTCTGCTAGAGGCGCTGGCCGAGATCGACGAGACAGCGGGCTGGGTGTCATGGCAATTGTGCGAGCCGGTTCCCGTGATCCGGCTGCGGGAAGCGGTGGATTGTCTGGGCCGCGCGAAGTTCGATGTCATCCTGCTCAATCTGAGTCTGCCCGACAGTCCCATCCTGTTGAACACATTTCTCGAAGTGCGGGCCGCCTCGCAGGGAACTCCGATTCTGGCGTTAATGGATGGTCCCGACGAGCATCTGGCGAACCGGCTGCTTCGGGAGGGAGCGCAGGACGTGCTTCAGAAAGCGGCACTCGAATGCGAGCCGCTGGCGCGAGCCGTGCGCTACGCCATCGAGCGCCAGAGACGCACGCACGCGGTAGAGTCGTACACATTCGTGGATGCGCTCACGGGTCTGTATGACCGCCGGGGATTTCTGGCCCTGGCAGAAGGGTACTTGCGGCTGGCGCGGCGCACGGGATCAGCCATGGCGGTGGTGGCCATGGAGACGGAACGAGCCGGTGATCCGGATCTTGCACTGCTGGATGCATCGCACTGTCTACGCCAGTCATTTGGCGAGGCCGCGCTGCTAGGCCGCGTGTCGGAGCGGGGCTTCGCAGCGCTGGTGCCGGGACTATTTCGATGGGATCCCGGTGCGGCGCGCGCCGCGATGGTGGCGGCCGGTGAATCCGGGGAAATGGGCATCGGGGAGCTGCTGGCGGAGGCCCAGCGCCGGCTGCCCGTGCCGGACGCCGCAAAAGCCGCTATGCTTGCGGATTGAAAATCGCTCTCGACGCTACCTACAGCCTGGGCCGGCATTTGTCGGGCGTGGGCGTTTACTCGCGCGAAATAATGTCCGGCCTCGCGGCGGCGCATGAGAACGCGGATTTTGAGTATTGTTACCGGCCGCATCGCTTCCTGCGATCGTTTCAGCAGACGCTGCCAGGCAACGTGCGCCGCCGACTGCTGTGGAGCGGGCTGGCCGGCGATGCGGACGTATTTCATGGGCTGAACCAGCGCGTGGATGACCGGCGCTGGCGGCGCATAGTCACGACGTTTCACGATCTGTTCGTGCTCTCAGCCGAATACTCCACGGCTGAGTTTCGTCACCGCTTCACCGAGCAGGCGCGCGGAGCGGCTGAGCGATCCGATCTGATCGTGGCGGTATCCGAGTTCACGGCGCGGCAGGTGGTGGAGCTGCTGAGAGTGGACCGTGAGCGAATCCGCGTGGTGCATCACGGAGTGCATGCGCGCGCGGCGGCATCCACGGCCGGCGCGCGTGAGAATGTGATCCTGTTCGTGGGCGCAATTCAGAAGCGCAAGAACCTGGACCGCCTGGTTCGCGCCTTCGAGGGGACGGCGCCGGGATGGAAGCTGGTGCTGGCCGGGTCCACCGGCTTCGGCGGTGAGCGGATTCTGCAGAAGATCGAGCGCAGCCGGAGGAGAGCGGACATCGAGGTAACGGGATACATTTCCGACGCAGCCCTGGAGTGCTGGTACAGGCGGGCGCGGCTGTTCGCATTCCCCTCGCTCGATGAAGGATTCGGTATGCCGGTGCTGGACGCGATGGCCCGCGGGGTTCCAGTGCTGACGTCTAACCGGTCGGCACTGCCGGAGGTGGCGGGCGACGCGGCGCTGCTGGTGGATCCGGAAAATGAGGACGAAATCGCCGCCGGGCTGGTCCGGCTGACGGCCGATGAGCGCCTGCGAGACTCTCTGGCGCTAAAAGGCCTGGCAAGGAGCGCGGGATTTTCGTGGGAAGCGGCGGTGGAGAAAACGTGGTCGGTGTACCGCGAAGTGAGCTAGCGGTTTTCTTCGTCGACGGCGATTTTCAGCGCTCGCAGGAACTTGTGATCCTGTGAGGTCAGCTTAATTTTGCCGGTGGACTCGAACTTGCGTTTGGGAGGCGTCTGGGTCTCGGCGTCGGACGTGGAATCACCGGTCTCATCGCCGTCGGACTCTTCGCGCTTGTTGAACCCGATGGTGGCTTCCAGGACCAGGAACACGTCGTAGCCGGCTTTCTTGATCTCACCGATCGCGGCCGCGATGCGATCGGAATCGGACAGCGATTCATTGATCGCGTTGCCCAGTTCCTGCATCAGCTCCTTGAGTTTCTCTTCCAAGCCCCTGCCCCTTTCTTTCTATGCGGGCACTCCCAGGATAACACCCTGCCTTGTGGATGTCTCGCAGCCTATCGGAGTTTCAAACATTCCTACCCACTTCAAATATCGGCCAAAATCGGTTGGCTCAGTAGGCGGGCCGGGGGCGCGTTCGATACACTGGTACCGACAGCATGTTTGCGGTAGTTAAAAAGTTCATGGGACACGTGGTGCCGGGGGTGGCGCGGCCGCTGGCGATCCTTTGGAATCAGGTGATCGGGTTCTTCTTTCTGGCGCTGGCCGTGATCCCGGCCCCCAGCACTATTAGCCGGATAAGGGCCGGCGGCGTGTCGCCGGGAGTAGTGCTGTCACTGGTATTCATGGCCATTATGGGCGGCTTCGGGATTTCGTCTTTCTGGCGGGCACGGCGGATTTCGCGGTCATGAACCGGCACGCCGAGCGGCCCGGCGAATTCCCGTACACGCGCGGCATTTATCCGGACATGTATCGGGGCCGGCTCTGGACCATGCGCCAGTACGCTGGTTTTGGGTCAGCCGAAGAGAGCAACCAGCGCTACCGTTACCTGCTCTCGCAAGGGACCACGGGGCTTTCGGTGGCCTTCGATCTGCCGACTCAGATGGGCCTGGATTCGGATCATCCGCTGGCCGCGGGCGAGGTGGGACGCGTGGGTGTCGCCATCTGCTCGCTGGCCGACATGGAACGTTTATTCGAGGGGATTCAACTCGGCGGTATCACCACGTCAATGACCATCAACTCGACGGCCGCCATCCTGCTGGCGTTCTACGTGCTGGTGGCGCGGGCCCAGGGCGCCGACCTGAGCAAGCTTTCGGGAACCATCCAGAACGACATCCTGAAGGAATACATCGCGCGCGGGACCTACATCTATCCGCCGCGTCCGGCGATGCGTATCATCACGGATCTGTTCGGCTGGGCCGGCCGCGAGCTGCCGGAGTGGAATACCATCTCCATCAGCGGGTATCACATTCGCGAGGCAGGCTCGACGGCGGTGCAGGAAGTAGCCTTCACCCTGGCCAATGCCATCTCTTACATCGAAGCGGCGCTGGACGCGGGGCTGCCGGTGGATTCATTCGCTCCGCGCTTGTCGTTCTTCTTCAATGCCCATAATAATTTTCTGGAGGAGATCGCCAAGTACCGGGCTGCGCGCAGGCTGTACGCGAAGATCATGCGCGAGCGCTTCGGCGCGAAGAAGCCCCGGTCGTGGATGCTGCGATTTCACGCGCAAACGGCCGGCTCCAGCCTGACCGCGCAGCAGCCCGACGTCAACGTGGTGCGCACGGCGATGCAGGCGCTAGCGGCGGTGCTGGGCGGCGCGCAATCGCTGCATACCAACGCCAAGGATGAAGCGCTGTCGCTCCCCACGGAAGAATCCGCGGGGCTGGCGCTGCGGACGCAGCAGATCATCGCGTATGAGAGCGGCGTCACCAGCACCGCCGATCCGGTGGGCGGGAGCGCGTATATCGAACAGCTCACCGACGATATCGAACGGGCGGCGTCGCAGTACCTGGAGCGAATCGACGCGATGGGCGGCACGCTGGCAGCTATCGAGCGAGGGTACATCCAGACCGAGATCCAGAACGCGGCTTACGAATATCAACAGTCGGTGGAGCGCGGCGATACCGTGGTGGTGGGCGTGAACCGCTTCCGCCAGGACGAGAAGGAAGCGCCGCTGGCATTCCGCCTGAACCCCGAGTTGGAGCGCGAGCAAATAGAACGCCTGCGCGCGCTGCGGGCATCGCGTGACGCGACGGCCGTAGGGGTTGCGCTAGACGACTTAGAGCAAGCCGCGCGTTCCACAGATAACCTGATGCCGCGCATCCTTGCAGCAGCAGAGTTGTACGCCACGGTGGGCGAAATGTCCGACCGGCTGAAGGCTGTGTTCGGCGAGTATCGCGCTACCTAGAGCGAAAAAAAGCTTCATCCAGATTCACGAAACGCTTTCCCTAGTATTCTAAACTCTGTGGCGCAACTGGAACGGCTCCGATTTTTCGAAGGGCAATTGCTCTCGGCACAAGATTTTCAGACGGAGCAGGAGTACCACATGGAGAAACGCCGGCTGCACAATCGGATGCTGCATGGAGTTGGGGTGGCCGATGGGCTGGCGGTCTCAATGGATGGATCGGGGACCGCGGCGCTCATATCGCCCGGTCTTGCGCTGGATCCCCGCGGGAACGAGATCCTGGTGGAGAGTCCGGTTCGCATCGATCTGGGGGTCTCGACCGGCGATGTGTGTTTCGTTGCGATTGAATTTACCGAGACGGCGTCAGATCCCGTGCCCGGCCCGAACGGAGTAGAGTTCAACCGGGTTAAAGAAGGATATGCCGTCAGCGTCGTCATGGAAGGTCCGCCAGTGGGGCTGGCACGCTTGATTCGCGTGGAAGAGCGGTGGGTTTTGGACGATACTTATTGCCGCGGGACCGTGCGCTCAGCGGGTGAGGAGAAGGCGCGCTGTCAGTGACGTGAAGATCTATGCCGGGATCGAACTCTGGAGCGCTCGCTCCAGTTCTTCGCGCGACATCGGCGTGCTGATGAACAGTTCCTGCCGCGCGCCGTCGCTCAACGCGATAGCCTTCCAGCCATTCGAAGTCTGCACGGTGACGTGTACTTTCACCGGTCCGCGCGCATCGCGCACTCGGCGAATGACGCCGGGAATAACGGAGCGAATGCCAGGGTTGGCGGCGAGCAAGCGCTCCAGCATGGGGCGGACTCCATCCAGGATGCTGTGCTCCACTTTCAGCTTGCCGTCGGATTTGCGCAGTTTCATGCTTACTTGAAGCGCTTGCGGTAAGAGAAGTCAATTCCAAAGACGCCGTTTTCATCGCGCAGGGCGATCACCGACCATTGTTTGTTCAGCGCCCATTCCACCCGGATGATCTGTTCCGACGTGCGGGAGAGGTTCGTAATGTAAGTGAGCGTGATGTCCTTGGAGATCTGCTGCTCCAGCGTCAGGCGCGCCTGCGGTATGGATGTGAGATCGGTAAGCTGCGGGTCGATCTTGATATGACTGACTCCGAAGAAGCGCTGCAAGCGGCCCGACGCCGGAGAGAGCGCCTGACCCAGCAGCGCGTTGCTGCCGGTGGCGACGTAGCTGCTGTTGTTCACTTCCTGGCTGCTGGCGAGGCCCCCGACGGTGGTGGGCACGCGGCCGACGGCAAGCAACGCGATGATCTGGTTGCTCTCCAGCGGGGGATCGGAGCGATAGGAGAAATTCAACTTGTTGAGCGTGCCGCTGAAGGTGATATCCACGGTGATGCCGCGCACCTGCGTTTCCAGATCCATATCGAGAACCGGCTCGATTTTCGTGGGGTTGTAGAAGTTCACTTCGCCGCGATTGATGATGTACTTGTTGCCGAAGAATTCCGCCTCCCCCGAATTCACGGTGACGTTGCCGAGCACATTGGGACGGTCCAGCGTGCCGCGCACACGCAGGTTGGCGTCGGCTTGAATATCGCGCGTGAGGGATGTTTGCACTTCCAGGCTCTGCGCGCTGAGCACGCGGACATCGAGCTGAATTCCCTGCAGTATCTCGTTCGGAGCCGTGATGGTTTCGACGGGCCTGGCGGTGGATGCCAGGAGGGTTCCCACGTCGGTATGCGGATTAAATCCGGCGCGCACCACTGTGACGGTGCCCGACAGCACGCTGCTCTGCGACGTGCCCAGCAGATTCATGGACGCATCCACTGTGATGCTGACGCCGTCAGGCGAGCGATAGCGGACGTGCGTCCCAGACGCTTGCAGGCGGTACACCAAGGCCGCTCCGCCGAAGCCCACAAAGCTGCCCTTCTCGAATTTGACCGTGCCGCCGCCGGTAACCGCGGTGAGGTTCTGTATGGTGGCGCGATTGCGATCGAAAAGTATCAAACCGTTGGCCTGATCGATTCCGTTCGGAACGTCACGCAGGTAGAGGGACGCATTCTTGAGCTCCAGGCGGCCATCCACTATGGGCTCCCGCAACGGGCCGGTGACCTGCGCCCGGATCACTGAAGTTCCGGAGGCAAGCAAATCGGGGTTAAAGATCTGCAGCGCGGCCAGATTGATGGAGCCGTCCAGGCTGAAATCCCAGGGGCTCTTGGAATCGAACGTTACGCGGCCCTTGGCTTCCACTTTCGTATCCCGCGCCGTGAACTGAGCGCTCCGGATCTCCACGCCCTTGGTAGTGGCTTCCAGAACCACGGGCTGGGCATTTTTCAGAATCAGATCCTGAGCTTGCGCGCCGGCGCGGGGCCGCGCGCCCGGATTGGCATTGATCTGCACCACCGGAAGCAGAATGTTCGCCCGCAGATTGTCGCGCTTCTTCAGCGGCCCGGCGATGTCCACGGTCCCTTGCAGGAAGCCCTCAAAGGGGAGCTCCTTGCGCTCTACTCCGGGCCGCAGATCGTTGAGCGTGGCGAAGGAGAGGCGCGGGATATCGATGTGCGCGGTGCCCTCGTAGTCGCCCGTTAGCTTCCATTGCCCGCTGCCTTCGAGGCGCGTGTTGCGCAGGTCGGCGTGGGCGTTCACGTCGAGCAGATTGCCGTTGGCATTGGCGGTGAGCAGCAGGTTTCCATAGGGCCGCCCATCCAGCGACGCGTTTTTAAGCTCAGCACGGCCGGTGAGCTTGTCCAGCTGGAAGTCGCCCTTGACGATGCGTGCGTTGCCCTGCGCCTGCAAGTCCACCGTGCCGTTGAGACCCTTTTCAAACTTCTGCACGTGACTCAGTGAGGCTAGCTGGAAGTTGTTGCTGCCGATATCGAAGCGCAGATCCCCATTCTTCCAGTCGTTGTCGGGGTGAGTATACGCGCCCGAGGCTTTGATGTGAGCCTGCCCCAGCTGCAAATCTCCATTCGCCACTTCCACGGCCCCGCCCCGATAATTGATGCTTGCGCGCACCCGGCTGAACTGTTCGTCATAGGCAGTCACGTTGGTAGCCTGGGCCTCGAGAGTGGCTTGAGGAGCTCCGTAAGTGCCTTTCACCACCACATCGGCGGTGAGCGATCCGGTAATCGGCTCCGGCTGGCCGGTTTCAGCCACCAGCTTGCCCAGATCCGCATTACGCACCGTGAAAGTGGCGCCGACGGGGCTCGCGTCCACCGGCTTCCAGCTCACCAGGCCCAGCGATCCCGACCCGGTCAAGCGGGCGGCCCCTTGTTCCAGCGTCAGATTGCGCAGATTCACACCGGATTTGGTCAGGTCAAAAGCGCTGGCCAGATGATCGAAGTCGCGCTTCTCTATTGCGAAGCGCGTGACATCCACGGTACCGGCGATGCGCGGGTCCTTGAGCGAGCCGACGATGGTTCCGTCGAACTGCGCGGCGCCGCCCTTCAGCACCACGGGCAGTTCCTTGGGCGGCTTCTCGCCGATCAGCGGAAAGGCCGCCAGCAAATCGTTCAAGTTGGTGGAGGTGGCATGCACGGTCAGCGTTTCGCCCAGGGT
>JAYTVY010000028.1:0-6987 GCA_043743755.1 Bryobacterales bacterium
ACCATCGGCGTGCCGTGTCCCAACTGCTCCCAGGGCGAGGTGGTGGAACGCCGGTCCAAGCGCGGCAAGACCTTCTACGGATGCAACCGTTACCCGGAATGCGATTTCGTCGCCTGGGGCAAGCCGCTGAATGAGAAGTGTCCGAACTGCGGCAGTCCGTACCTGGTGGAGAAATGGCTCAAGGCCGGCGGCTTTGCCCAGTGCCCGAATGCCGAGTGCAAATTTAAGCGGCCGATTGAAGAGCGCGTCGAGGTGAGCGCTTAAGCGTGGCCACGCCCGATTACGGTCTGGACGCTCCCGGCCTGGTCCGGAAGATGGGGATCCGCGGCGCGCTTCTCATCGTGGCGGGCATCCTGGTTTATGTAATGAACCAGAGCACCAATCCGCAGGGAGGCCGTGCCATATCCAGCATATGTATTGCCGCCGGTATCGCGCTGGTGGCGGTTGCGCTGGTAATGATCTGGAGCAGCAAGTCTCTTAAGCTTGGCCTGCGCGATCGCATACTCAATGAGATCCCCTGGCGCGGAGACGAAAAGGTGCTGGACGTCGGGTGCGGGCGCGGGCTGTTTCTCATCGGCGCGGCGAAGCGGTTGAAGACCGGGCGCGCCACAGGCATCGATATCTGGCGGCCCGAGGACCTCTCGGGGAACCGGGCCGAAGCGGTGCTCGCCAATGCGAAGGCGGAAGGCGTGGGCGATCGAGTGAAGGTGGAAACTGGCGATGCGCGCAAACTCCCTTTTGCGGACCGCGGTTTCGATGTGGTGGTGTCCAGCCTGGCGATCCATAACATCCCCGATGCCGGCGACCGCGAGCAGGCGCTGGTTGAGATGGTGCGCGTGCTCAAGCCGGGTGGCCGCCTGGCGATTCTGGATATTTTTGAGACTGCGAAGTACGCCAAGGCGCTAGAGCGCGCGGGCATGTCGGACGTGAAATTGTCCGGGATAAGTTTTCCCTGGTGCTGCCCCACCAGGCACGTAACGGCGCTCAAGCCGGAGCCGCGCGCGTAAGCAAGCGTCCGTCCACCGCGGGCGTAAACTAACCGGCTATCGTTACGCTTCCTGACGGTCGCGGCTCTGAAAGCGTACAAGATTCGTTCGTACGCGCCGGAAGCGCTACAGTAGAGCACATGCAATCCCGCCGAACCATGCTCAAGACGGCGCTGGCCATGCCCGCGCTGCTCGGCGCACAGTCGCCGAATGACACCGTCCGCGTTGCCGTGATTGGCGTAGGCAACCGCGGATCGTACCTGCTTCAGAACTTGCTCAAGGTTCCCGGCATTCAGATTGTCGCGCTATGCGATATCGATGCCGAGCGGCTCGCGGCTGCCGCGAAGCAGGTTCCCACCGCGGCTACGTATTCCGATTTCCGCAAGATGCTGGACGCTCGCAAGGATATCGACGCAACCGTGATTGCAACGCCTGTGGATACACACAAGGGGATCGCCATCGCGACGCTCGAAGCGGGCAAGCATGTCTATTGCGAAAAGCCGATGGCTGCGAATCCCGCCGACGCGCGCCTGATGGTCATCGCGGCCCAAAGCGCCAAAGGAATTTTTCAAGCCGGCTTCCAGCTTCGGCACGATCCGGCGCGGCGGGCGGCGATGAACTTCGTGCATCAAGGCGGACTCGGCAAGGTGCTCTTCATGCAGGGGTATCGCCACACCGGCGATCTGCCTCGCGATACGCCGTGGTACTTCGACCGCGCGCGCTCCGGTGACAACATCGTGGAGCAGGCCTGCCACATCATCGATCTGTTCACCTGGACCATGAACACGCATCCGTTGCGGGCGTTCGGGTCCGGGGGTATCAACTTGTTCAAGGATGTTCCGTCCGGGCGCACGACCATGGACAACTATGCGGTGATCTATGAATTTCCAGGCGATGTGCGGCTGGAGTTCAGCCACATCTATTTCGATCCGCCGGGATTCTCGGGCATCAAGGAGCGGGTGTACGGGGCGAACGGGGCCATCGACCTTGCCACCGCGACCTGGATCGAGCGTGAGAAGAAGGGCGGGATTAAGCTGGAAATTCCAGACGATGGGCAGGATTCGACATACATGTCCCTGGCGGCGTTTATCGACAACGCGCGGGGGAAGAAGCGGCCGTTGAATGATGCGGAGTCGGCGGCGCGGTCGACGATGGTGGCGATGCTGGGGCGGAAATCTATTTATGAGAAGCGAGTGGTGACGTGGGAGGAGATCGCGGGGTAGCCGAAAGCGGTCGCTAATCGCGGGGGACCAGGCGGATCATGCTTATGTTTACAGTGAAGACGCGGTCGTCGGTGGGGACGCTCCACGGCGGCGTGGCCTGAAGATCGATACGGTATTCCTCGGCGTCGGGTATGTCCGCCTCCACGATAAACAGGCCGGAGCGGTCGAGCTTCCAGGAGCCGGCTGGCTGGCCATTCACGATTACCGCGAAATCGACGGGATGGCCTTCGCTGGCGTGGCCGCGGATTCGCAGACGCTGGGCGCCCGGGCGCACGGGCCGCAATCTCGCTGACGCGCGTTCGCCGATCCAGCGATACTTGTTTCCGAATACCCCCTCGACGTCATACCAATCCCCCAGCAGGCGCTCGGCGTGATCGGGGAGCGAGAAATCGATGGTGTCGTCGCTGTCCCCGGGATACAACTCGGCCTTTTCGCTGGCCGGCAGCAGGTTGTAGACGCCGCCCTCGTTGGGCGCGAGGTAGCCGCACTTCGCGCACGCCAGCCTGTCGCCGGTATCGCGCATCAGTGACGCCTGGCAGTCCGGGCAGCGCAGCAGGGTCTCGAAGCACGCGGCATTGAAGGCCACGGGGGCAGGCGTTCCCTCCTTGCGGCACACGGCCGCGAGCGTTCCGCCTAGCAGCCGGGCCGCGCGCCACTCGGATCCGTAGGGATCCAGCTTCATCGCGGCCCGCTTCACCACGCGCTCCCCCCAGCCGCGCTCGGGCACGAAGATCTGATATCGCGCGTCGTTGAAATGCTTGTGGATCAAGTCATGCCAGTTCCGCAGGTTCATGGTGTGGTTCTGCCGGATGCCGAAGCTCTCTTCTTGATGGGCGCCGATCACGTCGCGCACCAGGTATCCCAACAAGCCCCACTGATACAACTTGCGCTCCCAGGGCTTCATGGTGTCCCAGTAGGGGCAGCGATACAGCCGGGCCGTCAAGAGGCGCTTGAGTGGCTCTTCGGCGAAAAGGAAAATTCCTCCCGGCGCCAGCACCCGCTTCACTTCCAGGAACACGCGCTCCATGCCCATGAACTGGCTGAGCATCTGAAACGCGACCACCAGGCGCAAGGAGCCATCGGCGAACGGCAGATTCGCGGCATCGCCGGCGATACGAATCGGCGCGCGCGAGAGCTTCCAGCGATCCTGCAGGGCAACGCCATAGCGCAGCGAATCGGCCGAAATATCCAGCGCGAATCCAGACGCGCCGAATTCGTTCGCCAGCATGTAGCTGCTGTGGCCTACGTTCGACCCGATTTCAAGAAACGGCGTCATTTCGCCGATGAAATCCCGGTGTCCCGCGATCAGCGCGCCGCGCCGGCGGTTCTCCTCTTCGTAATACGCGATGGCGCGCTCCGGCTCGCCCAGCGACGCAAAGTTGTGAAACTCCACTTCAGCGCGCTTGACGGCGATGGACTGCGCGGGCGTGCTCACAGCAGCATCTCCAGATCGAGAGAGCGCAGATCGGGAATCAGGAGATCGGGGCTGTGCGCGGCGAGCACATCCATGCCGATCAGACCGGTACCCACGGCGATTGCCCGTATGCCGTTCGCGCGGGCGGCATTTACGTCATTGGGATGATCGCCGATCAGCGATACGCGTCCGCCGCGATGCAGCCAGCCCTGTTTCCGGGCGTGGCGCATGGCCACGCGCACCAGACCGGCGCGGTCGCGGGCCGCTTCGCAGAATGCGCCAAAGCGGAAGTATTGCCGCAATCCCGCGCGCTCGAGTTTCTTCCATCCGATCTCGGTGAGGTTGCCGCTGACCAGTCCCGTGACGATGCCGCGGCGCTGCAGGCGGGCCAGCAAACGTCGCGCGCCCGGGCAGACTTTTCGCTCCAGCCCTGGACAGGAGGTTCCATAAAGCCGTTGGGCCGCTCGCATCACTTCGGGCAATACACCGCGAATGGCGGTGCGGGACATGCCGGCGCGGGTCATCATAATCGCGAGAATGTCCTGATCCAGCATGCCTCCGGTGTTCACGCCGTCCGTGCTGGTTTGGATGCCCGCGATATCGAGAACCGCATCCACCAGCGCCTGCCGGTGATGCGCGCCGGCGCGGCGGATCAGCGTGCCGTCGATATCAAACAGCACCAGTGCATTTGGCTGGTCCATCCTTTACTATAGCGGCATGGATACCGAGTTCCCCGGTGGAAAAGTGCTGCGCCTGGTGACCGGCGATATCACGAAACTTCGCGTGGACGCCATGGCCAACGCGGCCAACTCGCAGCTGAGCGGCGGTGGCGGAGTGGACGGGGCGATTCATCGCGCGGGCGGTCCCGCCATCATGCGCGAGCTGGATGCCATCCGCGCCGCGCAGGGATCGTGTCCCACCGGACACGCGGTGGCCACCACCGCCGGAGCGCTGCCCGCGAAGTTCGTCTTCCATGCCGTGGGACCCATCTACAAGGATGGCCGGCATCGCGAGGCGGAACTGCTGGCGTCCTGTTATGCCACTTGCCTTGCGCTGGCTGAAGAGCGGGAGGTCCGCGCCATCAGTTTTCCATCCATCGGCACCGGTGTGTATGGCTATCCGGTGCGCGAGGCGGCGCCCATCGCGCTGCGGACCGTGAGCGAGCACCTGGAGCGCCCGGAATCGGGAGTACGCGAAGTTTTGTTCGTGCTCTTCGATCAAGGCACGTTCGATGTCTACGCCTCGGCGCTGAAGGCGTTGCGGGGAACGCGCTAGACTGGACTTGAATGCAGTTTTTGAAAGCCGGCGATCACAAGTTTCTGCTGCTCGAGCTGGATCCCGAGCTGGTAGCCAACATCGTGACTCAGGCCGGCTTCGAATATCGCATGGAAGAGACGCCGCGCAGCTTTAATCTGGATTTGTATGTGTCGGATCGCCAGGCGCCGTTGCTGCTGTTCGACGCAGCCGATCCGGGGAACTTGGGCTGGTTTTCGCGCTGCCAGTTCTACGTGGACGGGCAAACGGGCGCGGTGCTGCAGACGCCGATTTCGATCGCCAACCAGCGCGACCGCTCGGGACATACACTGCCGCACGCGGTGAAGCTCCAGATCGCCAAGGAACTGCCGGAGTCATTCCGGTTGCCCGGCAAACAAGCGGTGACGGAACAGATGGTTTATGCGGTGCTGCTGAATCTGCTGAAGGCGCTGCTTAGCGTCGGGGTAGGAGTCTGCGGCGGAGCAGTGGTGAAGCCGCTGGCAGGCCGCACCGAGGCGATCGGCGTTCGGAATTAGTTAACTCGCGGGGTTGCGGCCCTTGCCCTTACTGGATAGTACGAGAGATTCTGGAATGCTCCACGGTTTCGTGACACTCTCTTTGTGAGGGTTGTTGTACTCGGAGGAGCGGCCCTCTCCTGTGAGGCCGGCCGTGCAGTTGTGGGGGAGCGGCCGGACCTCACTTGGAAAAGACGAAGGGCATGGATGCCCCACATGGCGTTATCCTCTTAGGCATGAAGCGGGTTTTTCTTTTTTTGATTTGCCTGGCGCCGCTGGTGGCGGCGGACGCGACGGTGGCCGAAGCCAAAGCTTTCATAGAACGGGCGGAGGCGCGGCTATTGGATCTCGGCGTCATCGACAGCCAGCAGAGCTGGGTGAAGTCGACCTTCATCACCTACGACACCGAGATGCTCGCGGCCAAGGCCGATGAGAAGAACATCGCCGCGACCATGGAGCTGGCCAAGGAAGCCACTCGCTTTGATCGTCTCCAATTGCCTCCGGATCTGGCGCGGAAATTCAAGCTGCTGAAGGTCTCGCTCACGCTGGCAGCTCCGTCGAATCCGAAGCAGGCCGAGGAGCTGACACAAATCGTTTCCTCCATGGAGGGAACCTACGGGAAGGGGAAGTATTGTCCGTCGGGTCCGGACAAATGTCTCGACTTGGACGAGCTGAGCGCAATTTTGCGCACCAGCACAAATCCAGCCGAGCTGGCCGATGCGTGGCGCGGCTGGCACGCGATCTCTAAGCCCATGCGCGGGCCTTTTCGGACCTACGTAAAACTGGCTAACGACGGCGCGAAAGAGCTGGGATTCGCCGACACGGGAGCGCTGTGGCGGTCCAAGTACGACATGCCGCCGGATGCCTTCGCCCGGGAACTGGACCGGCTCTGGGAACAGGTGCGCCCGCTGTATGTCTCGCTGCATGCGTACGTCCGCTGGAAGCTGCGCGAGAAATACGGCGCGGACGTAGTGCCCGCCAGCGGGCCGATTCCCTCGCATTTGCTCGGGAACATGTGGGCGCAGGAGTGGGAGAACATCTATCCGCTGGTTGCGCCCGCCGGAGCCGATCCCGGCTACGATCTCACTCAGATTCTGGCGTCCCGAAAAACCACCCCCGTTCAGATGGTGAAGTTCGGCGAGCGCTTCTTCACTTCTCTCGGATTTCCGCCGCTGCCCGCGTCGTTCTGGGAGCGCAGCCTGTTCACCAAGCCGAAGGATCGCGACGTGGTGTGCCACGCGAGCGCGTGGGATGTGGACTTGCGCAGCGATCTGCGGATCAAGATGTGCATCGAAATCAAAGGTGAGGATTTCACTACCATTCATCACGAACTGGGCCACAACTTCTACCAGCGCGCCTACAGCGAGCAGCCCTACATGTTCCGCGACAGCGCCAATGACGGGTTCCACGAGGCCATCGGCGACACCATCGCGCTCTCCGTCACGCCGGACTATATTGTGAAAATCGGCCTGCTGGAAAGGGCGCCCGATCCCAGCAAAGATATCGGGCTGCTCCTCCACAAAGCGCTCGAGAAAATTGCGTTTCTCCCTTTCGGACTCATGATCGATCAGTGGCGATGGAAAGTCTTCTCCGGG
>JAYTVY010000029.1:0-3801 GCA_043743755.1 Bryobacterales bacterium
CCAGCCCGAGCCCGATCAGAAACAGCGCCTTGCCGCCATCGGACGGCGCGAGCAGCGGACGTTTATCCCACTGGGGTAGTAACGTAGCGATGCGCGTGATCGGGCCCGCCAGCGTGGTTGGAAAGAAGCTGGCGGAACAGAGAAACGCGAGGTAATCCGAGGTCGCCTTAGTGTCGCGCCGGTAAACATCGATGGTATAAGTCATCGACTGGAACGCGTAAAACGAAACGCCCAGCGGCAGCGCCCAGTGCCAGGGCGTCAGCAGCGGCAGATATTTGAGAGAGGCGATCAGGCCGGCGTTCTGAAGAATGCTCAGCGTAACCCAGAGTCGCCGGGGCCCTCCTCGATCCATCGCCCGCGCCAGTAAGAAGTCAATAGTGGAGGCGGTTGGAATCAGAACCAGGTAAGCGAGGTGCCAGCGCCCGTAAAAAAAGTAGTTCGCCGCCAGCACCACCAGCAGCGCGCCCAGCCGGGTTCGCGAAGACAGCCAGTAAAGAACAAACACCGCGCCCAGGAATACGAAATACGGCGCGCTGGAAAGCAACATGCAGGGTTTCACCCAGTATACAAGGCGGCATGGGCCTGAGCCCTCCGCGGGGCCGAGTCATGCTGTCAAAAACCGATTCAACAACAAATGGAAATGATGCACCCCGTTCTCCCGCTTCACCGAGAACCGCCCCTTCTCATAAGTGTTTGACTGCAAGCCCCGCTGTACCGACTCGCAGATCCCGATATCTTCCCGCTGTATTTCATCGCTGAACGCGATCACTTCGGGCCCCACCGGCGCGCCGTCATAGGAAAACCATTCGAAAATTGTCAGCGTCTTGTCATGACCTAGCGGCAGGATCACATTACTCGACAAGTTGTCGGGATAAATGTTGAGCATGAAGTTAGGAAAAATCCAGTAATAAAGCGCCTGTCCCGCGCGCCCGTCGCGCAGGGGCGCGTACTGCGACGAGTAATAAGGAAACGTATCCACCCGGTACTTCGCATAATCCAGCGCGCGATTCAAGCTCGGATGCGCGGCGGGCAAATGATATCCTTCCAGATAATTGTCGATGTACACTTTCCAGTTACAGTTGATGACGTAATCGCGCCGTTCGGTGAAGTGCAGACGGTCGATATCGCACCCGATCCCCTGCACCTCTTTCGGGATCGCCCCCAAAACATCGGCCAGTGGAGGCGCATTCCCCTCCAGGTTCACAAACACGAACGGACCCCACGTTTCCACGCGGTACGGAGGCAGGCAAATATCGCCGCGGTTCCAGTTCTCGACGCCCTCGGACTCGGGCTGGCTCAACAAGCGGCCTTCCAGCGAATAGGTCCAGTTATGATATGGACAGCGCAGACTCGGCCGATGTCCCTTACCCGTCGCGATAAGGGCGGCCCGATGCCGGCAGACGTTCGAGAACGCGCGCAACACGCCATCGTTCGCGCGCGCCACCACCACCGGCTCCCCTAGAACGTCGCAGCCGAAATAGTCGCCGGCTTGCGCAACGTCGCGCGTGTATCCAACAGCCTGCCAGGTGCGGGCGAAAATCTTCTCGCGCTCCAGCCCGAGCATCGCCGGATCGGTGTACCAGCGCCCTGGTATGGTACCGGCGCGCGATAGGTCGCTGGTTGGCTGATAATCGTCGAGTCGCATGTTCGCTTTGAACTATACTAACTTCGTCCATGGCATCCGACACTGCCGCCATCCGCACCGGTGAAGAACTCGACGTCGCGGCTCTTTCCGAGTGGCTCTGTGGGCGGCTCGAAGGCGCCGAAAATCTCTCGGTGGAGCAGTTTCCCGGCGGGCACTCCAACCTTACCTATTTGCTGCGCACGCCTGTTCGCGAATACGTGCTGCGGCGCGGCCCGCTGGGTCCGGTAGCGCCCAAGGCTCACGACATGGCCCGCGAATATCGCGTGCTGGACGCGGTACATCCGTTCTTCCACCCTGCTCCACGCGTCTATCGGCTCTGTGAGGACACCTCCGTGATTGGCGCCATCTTCTTTGTCATGGAGCGCCGCCGCGGCATCGTCGTACGCGACCGCATCCCAGACGATCTTGCGGCTTTCCCGGATTATCCGGCTCGCGTCAGCGACGGCTTTCTAAACTGTCTGGTGGATTTGCACGCGGTGGATATCGAAAAGCACGGGCTGGTGGGTCTCGGCAAGCCCGAAGGATTCCTCCAGCGGCAGGTGCAGGGCTGGTTCCAGCGCTGGAATGGCGCAAAGACCGAAGAGAACCCGCAAATGGATCGCCTCATCGCATGGCTTACCCAGACGCTGCCGCAATCGCCGCCGCCCACTCTGGTGCATAACGATTTCAAGCTCGACAACGTCATGCTCGATTCCGCGAATCCCGGCCGCGTCGAAGCCGTGCTCGATTGGGAGATGGCCACCGTGGGCGACCCGCTGGTAGATCTCGGCCTCGTTCTCTGCTACTGGTCTCAGCCCAGCGATCCGGGCGGCGTGAAATCGTCCATTACATCGCAGCCCGGCTGGATCACACGCGAAGAGCTGGTGGAACGCTACGGCGCCCGAACTGGCCGCGACGTCTCGCGCATCGCGTACTATCATGTCTTCGCGCTCTTCAAGCTTGCCGCCGTGCTGCAGCAAATCTTCGTTCGCTTCCATCGCGGCCAGACCCAAGACGAGCGCTTTCGTCATTTCGATCAGCGCGTGCGGAATTTGATTGAGCAAGGAATCGCCCAGATCCCGTAGCACGCTTTTGTACAATGTGACTTGCCTTCGCCCACTCCGCGCGTCTACCGATACTTCGATCTTCTTATCAGCATCTTTGTAGTCATCCTGCTCATCTCCAATCTCGTCGGGCAGAAGATCTGCGCCTTCGGACCGTTCCACATCTTCGGCTGGACTTACACTTTGAACGCCAGCGGCGCGCAGCTCCTGTTTCCAATTACGTACATCTTCGGGGACATCTTTACCGAAGTGTATGGGTATAGCGCATCGCGCCGCGCAATCTGGATCGGATTTTTCGCATGCGGTTTGATGGCTGCACTGGGAGCCATCGTGGTGGCGCTGCCGCCCGATCCGAAGTGGCCCAACCAGCAGGCCTTCGCCACCGTCTTCGGCGTGGTCCCGCGGCTGGTGCTCGCGAGCCTGATTGCATTCTGGTGCGGTGAATTCGCTAATTCGTTCGTGCTCGCAAAAATGAAGCTGCTCACCAGAGGCCGCTACCTCTGGACGCGTACCGTGGGATCCACCGCCATCGGACAAGCCGTCGACACCGCGGTTCTCATGGTAGTGGCCTTCGCCGGAACGCTCGATTCGGCCGTGATCCTGAACCTGATCGTTGACGGCTATCTCTTCAAAGTAATCTACGAGGTCCTGGCCACCCCGCTGACCTATGCCATTGTCAATTTCTTGAAGCGCACAGAAGGCCTGGATACCTTCGACTACAAAACAAACTTCAGTCCCTTTTCGGCCAAAATGTAGGGCGGATCCCGGCCGGCGCCGCAACGGCCGGGACCCGAAGAGATGGCGAAGGTCTGGTCTGGTCTGCTGAAAGAATAAGTCCCCGCCGATATGGAGATAGACGATGATACGATCCCTGACTCTAATCGCGGCGGTTGCGGCGCTAGCGAGCGCGCAGACGCCCGGAGGCCTGTGGCGGTTCGCCCACCCGCAAGCCAAGGCACTTATTGGGATCAACTGGAAAGTGGTTCGTGATTCCCCCGCCGGTGGGATGATGCGGGGCAAGCTGGTGAGCGGCCTCGGCGAGGCGATTCCCGGCCTCGAGTTTCTCGACGATCTGGATGAGGCGCTGATCTCATCGCCCGGCGCCGTGGAAGG
>JAYTVY010000030.1:0-6108 GCA_043743755.1 Bryobacterales bacterium
AAAAAGGAGCGCGGGCACCAGTAACAGCGCGGGTGCGGCTGCCACCAGCATCGCCATACGCCAGCCAAAGGCCTGGGCGATTGGTCCACTGAAAAAGAAGCTCATGGCGCCGCCGATGGGTACACCCAGCATGAACACGGCGAGAACGCGGGCGCGTTTGGACGGGGGAAACATATCGCCGAGCCAACTGGTTGCGGCAGGCGCACAAACTGCCTCGCCCACACCCACCCCGAGCCGCGTGAACAGCAGGAATGAGAAACTCCACGCGAATCCCGCCATCGCCGTCAATGAGGCCCATAACACCACGCCGAACGCCAGCAGTTTCTTGCGGCTCCCCACGTCGGCGATCCATCCAAATGGAATGCCGACGATGGCGTAGATCCAGATGAAAGCGCTGCCTAAGAGCCCGATTTGCGTATCGGACAGACCGAACTCATGCCGCATGGGCTCCGCCAAAGCGCCCGGAGCGTTTCGATCATAGAAATTCAAAAGGTTGATCCCAAAAAGGACCAAAACAGCCAGGATGACCCTGTCCTTCCGTTTCGGCATGTGCTTGAAATGCTATCACGCGGCGCGGCAAGCGCAGGTGACACCGGCTTATTAGGGCTTCAACTTGCGACGCGCGATTTCCTGGTTGTAAACCCTGTTGACGCGCTCAATTCGATCCATCAGGCCCGCGTAGGTTACCCGCGGATTCATCTCAATGAGCTCAGGATCCGAAAGCGCTTCGAGATGAGTTTTCCATTCGTCTTCAAACTCCGGATTTTGAATCGCGCATTCGAGCGCGCTGGTGGCTCGCAAGTTGAGCTTGCCCGGAACTCTTAGACGCCACCGGTTCGTCAGATCGGGGTCATCCATGACCAGGTCCAAAAAGTAAGGAATGCCCGCGTCGGCCAAGGCAGCGCCACCGAGGGCAGCTTTGGCCGCCGCGGCCGTGCCGGGCAGATCGGACCACGACCAGACTTCAGCGGCGTCGTCGAGCCAGTCGACCGGGTCTTCGGCGTCCAGAAACTCGGGCTCAAGTTCATCGTCCTCATCGAGCGTGCCGGCGGACGAGTCCGATCGCCGGCGAAGCTCCTCGTCGTAGCACTGTTGCGCTATTTCAACCAGACTGGAGCGGTCAATCGCCCTCAGCGCCGGGCCGGAAAGCGAGGCGTAATGCTCGCGCAAGTATTCAGGATCCATCTGCATTATCGAATGGCCCGTTTCATGATCGCGCTACCGGAAAATTCCGGCTTTGTCCCACTTGGCGATGGTGTCTTGAACCAGCGCGGTCATCTTGTCGGCCACGGCTTTGAAATACTGGTCGGCCTTGGCCTGATCGAACTTCACATAGCCCTGGTTGGGCTGATACAGAATGATCGAAGAGGGGAAAGGATACGCGGACCAGGTGCCTGCCGGTGGACGCGGGGTGGCCAGCGCATCGGAATAGCGGTCCGGGTGAACCAGCTTGGGATCGATGGCCTGGATAAACGCGTTCTCATTCCAGCCCGCGTGGCCGCCGTCCTCGCCGAAGACTTTGAGCGTCACGTCGGAACAGATGGCCCACCAGTTGGTGACGAGCGTACGAACGCGATGGGTGCGCCCGGTCTTTTCAGCGAGGTCGTTGAGGATGGCGGTCTGCGGTCCGCCGTGGCCGTTGACGATGATGATGTTCTTGAAGCCAAGCCGCGCGAGGCCGTCGAGAATACCGCCGAGGAAGGCGCGGTAGGCGTCCTCCGGGATAGTGAAACCGCCGGCGTAAGCGTCCAGCGATCCGGTGACGCCATAGTTCACGACCGGCGCGACCAGCGCATTTAGCCGAGGGGCCATGGCTCGGGCCAGCGCGACAGGCGCTGTATTATCGGCGCCATTGTTGGCGACGCCGTGAGCTTCGAGGGTGCCGGTGGGCAGCAGGACCGTGTCGATCCGGGAGGGAACCAGCTCGCGGAACTCCATCCAGTTGAGGTCATTCATCTCGCGCGTGGATTGGGCCAGCAGAGGTAGAGCCAGCAATGTCGGCAAAGCGATCTTGTTTAGCACAGAAATCAGTTTACGCGATACTACGGAAGTTTCTCGCCATGGGGCGCTGCGTGGGTGAGGTGCTTGTAATAGCCCAGATCCTGGCCGGTCAGAAGCTTGGTGGCGAACAGGATCTGACCGGTGTGCTCCCCGAAGTGCTCCACCACGTGGTAAATCGCCTCCAGCACGGTGACGTCGTAGTTCTGGATCTGCCTGGTTTCGAGAAGGCTGGCGGAGTTGAGAGCAAGCACGATAGCGGTGGCCCCAGAGATGGTTGCGTCGAGTTTGGCCGCTAGTTCCCCGGGTTGATAACCTTCGCGTGCCGCAAACTCGGCATCGCGGTTGCGTGTATCCGCGTGGCCGCCTATGCCGGTTCCAATCCACTGTTCTACGTTGCCGCAGAGGTGCAAGACCAGATTGCCGATGGAGTTGTCGTGGTCGCCCGATCGCGTCCAGACCTGCTCGCGGGTAAGTCTCGACAGACAGTCGGCAATGCGAGACGAAAGCCGTTTCAACGTGTCGCTGGAGTAGGAGAGGAAGAGTCTATCCAGAGTGTTCATGACGTATTTACACTTCTTCCGACCAGTTCTCCAACACCGACTTTACCTTCCCGGTGAACTTGTCCGCCAAAGCGCCATCAATCAAACGGTGGTCGAAAGTGAGAGCGAGATAGGCTACGGAGCGGATAGCGATGGCGTCGTCAATCACCACCGGCACTTTCTCAACCACGCCGACACCGAGGATCGCTACCTGCGGCTGGTTGATCACGGGCGTAGCGAAAACGCTGCCGAAGCTGCCGAAGTTCGTGATGGAGAATGTGCCGCCCTGCACCTCGTCGGGTTTGAGCTGGCGGGAGCGGGCGCGCGTTGAGAGATCCACGATGGAACGCTGCAGACCGGTGACGTTCTTCTCGTCGGCGTTGCGGATTACGGGCACAATCAGTCCGTGTTCCAGAGCTACCGCGATACCGACATTGATCTCGTTGTGATAGAGAATATTGGTCCCTTCCATGGACGCATTGAGCAAGGGGAACTCGTTGAGGGCGTCCACCGCGGCGCGGGTGACGAACGGGAGAAAGGTCAAGCTGAACCCGTGGCGGGCCTGAAAGTCCGCCTTGTGGCGATCGCGCAGGCGGGCGACTTTGGTCATATCCACTTTGTGAACCGTGGTGACGTGGGCCGAGGTGCGCTTGCTCATCACCATGTGCTCGGCGATCTTGACCCGCATGGTGCTCATGGGCTCAATTCGAACCTTGGCTTGTTCGGCGCGCGGCAGCGGCGGCGCGGACGGCGCGGGGGCGGAAGACGCGGCTGGCTGCGCGGATTGCTGCATGGTCCGCGCCCCCTGAGCGGACATGTACGCTTCCACGTCCTGCTTCGTGATGCGGGCGCCGGCGCCGGTGCCTTTTACCTGGCGCAGATCGATGTTGTACTCGCGAGCCATGCGCCGGACCAGCGGCGAGAGTGGTCCCGCGGGGGATTCCGAGTCGGCTGGAGGCGCCTGTTCGGCTGGAGGCGCCTGTTCGGCTGCGCGCGCCGGTTCGGCTGCGGGTGCTGGTTCGGCTGCGGGTGCTGGAGGCTCCGGCGCTTTCGCGGCTGGGGCCACAGGGGCGGGCTTGGGCGGTTCTTCGCGCTTGGGCGTACTCGGCGCGGGATCGGCAGCCGCGGCGCCGGCGCCGGATTCGTTAATTCGGCCGACCACGGTGCCAATCGCCACCGTCTTGCCTTCTTCCACCAGTTGTTCGCCCAGGACGCCGGCGGAGGGAGCGGGAATCTCGGTATCCACCTTATCGGTGGAGATTTCAAACAGCGGCTCGTCACGCTCTACGCGATCACCGGGCTTCTTCAGCCACTTTGTGAGCGTCCCCTCGACGATACTCTCGCCCATCTGGGGCATCACGATATCGATCATTGCAGTGTCTCCATTAATTCCTCCGGCGTATGGATTTCGGTTTTGAACTGAGCGGCGAAGGCGCGCGCTAAAGCGGCCACTACCTCTTCGCGCGGGACTTCGATGCCAAGATCTCGCAGCGACGTGACGGGTTTGGCGAGGCCGCACGGCACGATGTACTGGAAATAGGTCAGGTCCGTTGTATGGTTCAACGCGAAGCCGTGCGAAGTGACCCAGCGGCTGATGTGGACGCCGATGGCGGCGATTTTCTTGCCGTCCACCCACACGCCGGTGAGGCCGGCAATGCGGACGGCGTGCACATCGAATTCTGCGAGCGCGTCGATGATGGATTGCTCCACGGCGCGAACGTAGGCCACCACGTCGCGCTTCCATTCGCGGAGGTCGAAAATGGGATAGCCGACGATCTGGCCCGGTCCGTGATAGGTGATGTCGCCGCCCCGATCCGTGTGGTGAAACTCGATGCCCGCGCGCTGGAGCACTTCCGGGCTTGCGAGCACGTTTTCCACATGCCCGTTGCGGCCCAGCGTGAGGACATGCGGGTGCTCCACGATCAGCAGCCGATCGGCGATTTCGCCGGTCTTGCGGCGGGCCACCAGATCGTTCTGGATGGCGCGCGCGTCATCGTAGCGCATGCGGCCCAGGTCGCACAGCTCAAACATTGATGGCTAGCCCGTAGACGTTGTTAAAAGCCTCACCCATGGCTTCATACAAGGTCGGGTGGGCGTGAATCGTGTGCATCATGGTTTCCACGGTGGCTTCGGATTCCATGGCGGCGACGGCTTCTGAAACCAGCTCGAAGCCCTGCGGGCCGATGATGTGAACGCCCAGAATCTCGCCGAACTTTTCGTCGGCGATCACCTTGACGAAACCCTCATGCGCGTCCAGGATGGTGGCCTTGCTGTTGGCGCTGAAGGGGAACTTCCCGATTTTCACCTTATGCCCTTGAGCGCGCGCCTGGGCCTCGGTGAGTCCCACGCTTCCGATGCCGGGATCGGTGTAGGTGCAGCCCGGGATGCGATTGCGATTGATGGGCGTGGCGGGCTTTCCAGCCATGTGCGCCACCGCGACCATGCCTTCCATGGTGGCCACATGTGCGAGCAGCGGAGTTCCCGAGACCACGTCGCCGATCGCGTAGACGCCAGGTTCTCCCACGCGCTGGTACTCGTCGGTCTTGATGAATCCGCGGTCGAGATCGGCCTTAATGTTCTCGATCCCGATTTTATCCGTGTTCGCCTTGCGGCCAACGGCGACCAAAAGCGTTTCGGCTTCCACGGTTTCGCGCTTGCCGTTGGACAGGGCGGCGCAGAAGCGCACGCCATTTTCGGTTTTCTGAATATCCTCGGCCTTGGCGCCGGTCTCGCAGCGAATGCCGGTCTTGCGGAAGACGCGTTCGAGCTCCTTGGATACTTCTTCGTCCTCCACGGGAACCAGCCGCGGCAGCATCTCAAGCAGCGTCACCTTAGTGCCGAAGCGATTGAAGATGGATGCGAATTCCACGCCCACCGCGCCCGCCCCGATGACGGCCATGGTCTTGGGAATCACCGGCAGATCCAGAATTTCGATGTTCGTAAGGATGGTTTTGGCGTCCGGCTGCAAGCCCGGGAGCATTCGCGCTTCAGACCCGGTGGCGATCATGATGTTCTTGGCTTCGAGCGTCTGCAAGGCGCCGTCATTCCCGCGAACCTCTACCTTGCCTTTGCCTTTCAGGGTTGCGAAACCCTTGATCCAGTCGATCTTGTTCTTCTTCATCAAGAACTCGACGCCCTTGGCGTGCTTGGCGACAATCTTGTTCTTGCGGTCCAGGATCTTAGGGTAGTCAAGCCGGGGATTATCGCACTGGATGCCCTGGTCTTGCGAGTGCTTAAAGTAATCCCAGACGTCGGCGGTGTGCAAAAGCGCCTTGGTAGGAATGCAACCCACGTGGAGGCAAGTGCCGCCGAGTTTGGGGTCTTTTTCAACGATGGCGGTTTTGAGGCCGTACTGTCCGGCGCGCACAGCGGCGGAGTAGCCTCCCGGTCCGCTTCCGATCACGATAAGATCGTAGGCCATTTTTCTTCAGTTTAGCAGAGGAACTCTTTACGGAGCCGCGACTGTAAAGGAGCGTGAGTATCCCGCGCGCGAGGGGAGTTGGAGGAACTGGGTCGAGGGCGGCTTACGAACCGCCCTGGCACAGGAGGAGGAGGAAACTACTTGGCT
>JAYTVY010000031.1:0-19301 GCA_043743755.1 Bryobacterales bacterium
GTGGTAAACCTGCTGGCTACCGTGCGGACCAAGAAGGGCGAGATCGTCCGCGATTTGACGAAAGACGACTTCGCCATCGCGGAAAACGGGCGTTCTCAAGCCATTCGCTATTTCTCGCGCGAGACCGATCTTCCTCTCACCATCGGGTTGATGGTGGATACCAGCTTGAGCCAGCGGAAGGTGCTGGAAGCCGAGCGCTCGGCCAGCTTCCGCTTTCTGGAGCAAGTGCTGCGCGATAACAAAGATCAGGTTTTCGTGATGCAATTCGATTCGGTGGTACTGCTGCGTCAGGAGCTCACTTCGTCGCGCAAGAAGCTGGATGAGGCGCTCTCTTTCGTGGATACTCCCACCCGCGCCGAGCTGGCCAGGGGCGCCGGCGGCGGCACCGTGCTGTATGACGCCGTAGTGAAGGCCTCGCAGGATGTGATGAAGAACCAGCGCAATCGCAAGGCGCTGATCCTGCTCACGGACGGCGTCGACATCGGAAGCGAGACCAACTTGGCCGCGGCCGTGGAAGCCGCCCAGCGCGCGGATACGCTGATCTATTCCATTCTGTTCTCGGATCCAGGCGCTTACGGGATTTTTGGCGGAGGCAGCGATGGCCGCGGCGCGCTGATGCGAATGTCCAAGGCCACCGGCGGCGACTTTTTCGAAGTGTCGAAAAAACTGAGCATCGACAAGATCTACCAGATGATCCAAGAAGAACTGCGCAGCCAATACAGCCTGGGCTACGTGTCGGATGACCCCGTGCACATTTCAGAATTTCGAAAACTCCTGTTGACCACACGCGATAAAGCCCTGATAATTCAGGCGCGCGACAAATACTGGGCCCAGCGCTAACCTGTACGGCAGACCCCCTGGTCTGCGCGGGGGCCCCCGCCCCCGCTGGCACTACTCATACCGCAGCGCAACCAGCGGATCAACCCGCATGGCTCGTATAGCAGGCACCAAACATGCCACAATCCCCGTCGCCAGTAGCGCCGCGCTCACCGCCACGTATGTAACCGGATCAGTAGGCCGCACTTCATAGAGCTGGGACGCGATCAGGCGGCCGGCGGCCAGAGCGGCCACGATTCCGATCCCGAGGCCCGCCGACATTAGCACCATGCCGTAGCGCAGGATCAGGCGCAGCACATCGCCCGGTTGCGCGCCCAGCGCCAGGCGGATACCGATCTCCTGCGTGGCCTGAGTCACCGAATAAGAAATGACTCCGTAGATGCCGACCATGGCGAGCACCACGGCCAACCCCGCGAAGACGGCCATCAGGACCATGGAGAGACGGCGCTGCGACAGTGAGCTGGATACCAGATCCTCCACCGTGCCGACGGCATCCAGCGGCAGCTCCGGATCCAGCTGACGAATGGTGGCGCGAAGTCCAGAGATCAACGATTCGGGACTCCCTGGCGTGCGAACGGCGAAGTACATGCTCCCGAACGCCGCCTGAGCGGCGGGCAGATACATGGCGGCGCCTGGCTTAACGTCCAGGGCGCGATCGGCTACACCTCCCACCACGCCGACGATCTGACAAGGCTTGTTGCCCGGACCTCCGATCACCAGCGACTGCCCCACCGGGTTTTGATTCGGGAAAAACCGGCGGGCCATATCCTCGCTGATAATGGCGACGGGGAGTGCGGTGGCATTGTCGCGCTCGGAGAAATAGCGTCCGGCCTTCAGCGGGATCTTCAGCGTTTCAAAGTAACCGGGGGTAACCGACAAAAACGTGGCGCTGTCTTCCTGCCCGCGTGGTTTCGGAGCGTGGCCGGGCTGCAGGAAAGTGAGCACCATATTACCTTCCGCAAGCGGGAAAATCTGCGAAGCGCCGGCGGCGCTCACGCCAGGCAGAGCGCGGATCTGATCGAGCGCGCGCTGGTAGAAGGCGATCTGCTGCTCATCTTTGGGATAGCGCGTCTCGGGAAGGGACGTCCGGAAAGTGAGGACTCCATGCGGATCGAATCCTGCGTCGACACTTTGGAGCTGATAGAAGCTGCGCATCAGCAGGCCGGCCCCAGTGAGCAAGACCAGGGCCAGCGCAACTTCACCCACCACCAGCAGACTGCGGAGGCGGTTGCGCTGGAAACCGACGGACGAGCCGCGTCCGCCTTCGCGTAGCGCCGAGTTAAGATCCGTGCGAGCCATCTGAAACGCGGGGGCGAGTCCAAAGAGGATGCCGGTGACTACCGCGACAGCGGCGGTGAACGCGAGCACGCGAAAATCGAGCGCGATCTCTCCGGCGCGCGGCAAGACGGTGGGGCTGAGCCCGCTCAACAATCGCGTACCAGCCCAGGCGAGCGCGAGTCCAACGGCCGCGCCTAGCAGAGAGAGCAGCAGGCTTTCGGTAAGAAGCTGGCGAACCAGACGGCCCTTAACGGCGCCGAGCGCGGCCCGGATGCCAACTTCGCGGCGGCGGGCGCCCGAGCGCGAGAGCAGAAGATTGGCCAGGTTCGCGCAGGCGATCAGCAGGACGAATGCAACCGCCGCGAATAGAGTGAGCATCGCAGCGCGAATACTTCCCACGATCTGATCCTGCAGAAGTCCGATGGTAGTGTCCCAGCCGGTGTTGCTGTCGGGGTACTGTTTCTGAAGCCGGGCAGCGATGTTGTTCAAGTCGGACTGCGCGGACGCGAGTGACGAGCCGGGCTTCAGGCGTCCGAGCCCGCCCAGCCAGTGGCCGCCGCGAACGCCCCAGGTTTTCTGATCAAAAGCGATGGGGCGCCAGACTTCGGAGCGATTCGGAAACTTAAAATCGGGCGGCATCACGCCCACTACTTGATTGATCTTGCCATCCAGTTTCACGGTCTGGTTCAGGATGTCGGGGCGGCCGCCGAAGCGTCGCTGCCACAAGTCGTAACCGAGAATGGCCACGAGCGGCGCTCCCGGCTTGCCTTCCTCTGGCGTGAAACCGCGGCCCAGCAAGGGCCGCATAGCGAGCACTTCGAAGAATTCCGGGACCACTTCGGCTCCGCGAAGCCGCTCGGCTTCCGTGCCGCCAGTTAGGCTATAGCCTTGCCCGTGGAAAGCGGCCATGCGCGAGAAATGGCGGTTCTGGTCGCGATAGTCGATGTAGTTAGCGGGTGACAGTGAGAACTGCGGAAAGCCGGCCGGTAGATTGCGCTCGCGGATGACCACAAGCTGCTCGGAGTGCGGAAACTGGAGCGGCCGCAGCAGAACCGAGTTGACCACGGTGAAGATGGCGGAGTTGGCCCCGATTCCGAGCGCCAGCGCGAGGATGGAGACCACCGCGAAGCCCGGATTGAGTGCCAGCGAGCGAAGCGCGTAGCGCAGGTCCTGGAAAATGGAAGATACCATGAAGTTGTTTAGACGCACGCGTCTGGGGCAAGTTAGCAAACTGCGGTCCGATCAGCAATCAGCCCCTACTCATACCTCAGCGCAATAATCGGATCCGTATTCATCGCCCGCCGGGCCGGAATCCAGATCGCAATGGCGGCCGCCGCCATCAGCGCGGCCGGGATCCCGACAAAACTGACGGGGTCGGTGGCCCCCACACCGAAAATCAGGCTGGAAATCAGCCGGGCCATACCGAATGAGAGCGCCAGGCCGATCGCGATGCCGCTCAAAGTGGTGATCAGGCCGCGGCGAAATACGATCGCCAGAACGTTGCCGCGGCTGGCGCCCAGCGCGATGCGCACGCCCAGGTCGTGAGTCTGTTCGGAAACCGTGTACGCCATCACGCCGTATACGCCGACGCAGGAGAGCACCAGGGCCAGCACGCCGAAGAGACCCATCAGCACCGCGACGTAATCCAGCCCGGTGACTTCCAGGCGGATTAATTTTTCAAGCGTGTTGATGTTGGTAATGGGCTGCTCTGGATCCACCGCGCGGATGGCCGCGGTGGCAGCGGATGCGATGCGCAGCGGGTCGCCATCCGTGCGGATCGCGACGTCCATCCAGCGTCCGGGACTCTGGGTAAACGGCAGGTAGATCACCGGGCGAAAGCCATGGTCAAAGAAACTGTGCGTCACATCGGAGGCAACGCCGACGATGGTGATCCACTCGCCTTTGGGCGGAAGGCCAAGTCTGAAGCGCTTGCCGATGGGGAAGCGCTCGCCGGGAAAGTAGCGGTGCGCCAGGCGTTCGCTGACCACGGCCACTGGCTGGTTATCGGGACCATCGGAAGCGCTGAGCGCGCGGCCCGCGCGCATCGGGATGCGCAGGGTATCGAAATAGGTGGGACTGATGAGTTGATACTGGCAAACCGGCTGCTCGCCCGGCGCGGGGGTCTGGCCTTCGATGGTAAAGAACCGGCCGTTAGAATGCTGTGCGTGAGGAATGGCGGTGACCACGGCGGCGGATCGAACACCGGGCAGCGCGCTGAGATTCGAAACCACATCGCGATAAAACGCTGCCACCTGGTGTGGCTCGCGGTATTTGTTCTCCGTCAGGGCCAGCCGCATGGTAAGCAGAGTCTTGGGCTGGGAATTCGCGCCGCTGTCGAGCAGCGTGCGGAAGCCGTGAACCATGAGTCCCGCTCCTACCAGAGGAACCACCGCGAGAGCGACTTCCGATACCACCAGCAAGGAGCGGAACCGGCCCCGCGACCGGCCGGCGGACGCGGTGCGCCCGCCCTCCTGCAAGGCTTCATGCAAGTTCGGACGGGAAGCGATCAGAGCCGGTGCGAGGCCGGCGAGAATGCCGCTGCAGACGGAAATCGCAAGCGTGAAGGCCAGGCTGCGCCCGTCCAGGCTGATGTGTTTCCAGCCGACGATGTAGCGCTCAACTTCGGCCGGCATGTTGGCGCGGATCATTTCGACGCCCCAGGCGGCGATGAACAATCCCAGCGCCGCTCCCGCCAGCGAGATGAGAATACTCTCTGAAAGAAGCTGGCGAATCACGCGCCAGCGCCCGGAACCCAGCGCGGTGCGAACGGCGATTTCGCGGAGGCGTCCGCTGGCGCGAGCCAGTTGAAGATTCGCAACGTTCACGCAGGCGATGAGCAGCACGAACATTACCGCCACCAGCATCATCATGGTGTACTGCTGGTTGTAGGAGCCCACCATGAAGTCATGCGTGGGAGTAACCATGGAGTGACGGTTCTTGTTGGTGCCGGGGTAGAGCTGTTCGAGATGCCGCGCGACGGATTCGATCTGCGAAGAGGCTTGGGCCACCGTAATGCCGGGCTTGAGGCGGCCGATGCCGACCAGGCCGCCGCCGGCCCGGTCCGCGCGAGCCTTAAGGGTCAGCGCCAAGGGCGTCCAAACTTCGGCGGTGACGGGGAAGTCGTAGTTCTGCGGCATGACGCCGACGATCTGGTAGTTCTCGTCGTCCAGGCGCATGGTCTTGCCGATGACGCCGGGGTCGCCCCCGAAACTGCGCCGCCACAGACGGTCGCTCAGCAAAACCACTCGTTCGCGTCCGGGCTGATCCTCGCCCGGCAGGAATGCGCGGCCCAGCGCGGGCTGCACGCCCACCGTGGTAAAGAAGTCCGTGGTCACCAGAAACTGTTCCACACGCGCCGGCTCGCCGGATGTGCCGGCGATGTTAGCGATGCCTTGCGTCCAGCCGGATAGTCCCTGGAACGCGCTGGTCTGGGCCTTCAAGTCTTCGAAATCGGCGTGCGCCAGCGTATTCCAGTCATTCGGATTGCTGTGGTCCCGATTGAGCACCATCACCAGGCGGTCGAGTTCCGGAAGTGGAATCGGCTTCCACAGCATCGCGTCGGAAACCGTAAAGATGGCGGTAGTGGCCCCCATACCCAGAGCCAGCGTCAGCACCGCCGTAACCGTAAAACTCGGCGACTTCCTCAGCGTGCGAACCGCATACCGTACATCTTGCACCAGATTCATTTGAAAAGAGTACGCACAATCCCCCCGCAAGTTCCAAAATTGTACGGCGGACCCCCAGGTCCGCGCGGGGCCCCCCGGCCCCGCCAGCTCACCCCTACCGAAACCCCCCAAACAAATCGTGACCAGGCCAGTTCTTCGTAGCGTTGCAGGCGTCCCAGAGCCCCGGATCCAGATCCTCAAACAACTTGTCCTGCTCCCTCGGACTGCTGTTGAATAACGCGGCCCACTGCATGCCTTGCGAGGTTCGGACCATCAGCGTAGTAGTCCCGTTCAGCGATCCGTTGTGCCACCAGTTGGCGTCGCGGCCCACTGGCCGCACGCTCCAGCCAAAGCCGTACCAGTTATCGGTCTTGGCGAACTCGGGCAACGCCGGGCGAGCCAGAATCTGGCGGATGCCGGCCGGCTTCAGCACGCGCGGCGGGATGCTGCCGTCCATTCCCATCATGAAGCGGACCAGGTCTATCGGCGATGCGATCCAGCCGCCATGCGAGTCCATGGCTTCGATATTGAATCCCCCGTACGGCCGCGGCGTCTTCTCCCCATCGCCGAAAACGGAAGCGACTTGCGGCGCGTTTGGGAAATCGTAATACTTCACTTCGCCAGGCGCCCGGCGATTCGCCAGGCTGTGTCCGCTGCGCATCCGATGGATGCCCAAAGGCGCCAGGATCGTCTCGCGCACGTAATCTTCATAGCGTTGGCCGGATACATGCTCGATCACACGCCCCAAAATGCAGTATCCGAAATTCGAATAGCTCGAGCGCGAGCCCGGATCGAATTGCAGCGGCTGTCCCAGCATGTAGCGGATTACGGTCTCACAACTGGCCGGCGAAGGTGCGCCCACGGCGCGGGCGGCCTTGACGGGAATGAACATCGGATCGAAGCTCTTGTCGCGATCCCAGCCGCCGGCGTGGAGCAGCAGGTCTCGAATCGTAATCTGCCGGAGGCGCGGGTCTACTTTAGCTCCCGCGGGCGGCTTCAGATCGGAGAGCAGATCAAACGCGCGATCGTCCAGCTTGAGCTTCCCGTCTTCCACCAGCTTCATGATGGCGGCGGAAGTGAAGGGTTTGGAAATGCTGGCGACGCGAAACAGCGATTCGGGCTTCACCGGTTCATGCCGCTCGGCGTCGGCCATGCCATAGCCGTGCGCCAGCACCAAACGGCCGTCCTTGCCGACTGCCAGCGCGCCGCCTTGCACGCCGTAGCGATCCATCATCCGCGTCATTAACGCGTCGAAAGGACCCATGCCGGGCGAGTCCGGGCCAGTGATGACGATCCCGTTGCGGGTTCGCGGCTGGGCGGTGAGCAGCAAGCACACGAAGAACGGGACGAAGAGCCGGGCGTGTCGAGTCATCTCCACAGTCTAGCCCGCGCCGCTCATGCGGAGCGAAAAGTAGACGATAACGCCGGTGACTGAGACGTAGAGCCAGATGGGAAACGTCCAGCGCGCGATGCGGCGGTGAATCGGGAACTGTTTGTGCAGTGCAAACCAGAGCGCCGCCAGGATGAGCGGCAGCGCGACCATCGAGAGCCCGATGTGGCTGATCAAGACGATCAAGTACAGAGTGCGGGCGAGGCCGTGGCCCGGGAATATCGTGTCGCCATGGAAGAAGTGGTACGTGATGTAGGAAATCAGGAACAGGCCTGAAAACGCGGTTGCGGACAACATGAATCGCATGTGAATAACGCGCTTTCCGCGGCGGATGTTGATGTAGCCGAGAATCAGGCACAGCGCGCTCAAGGCGTTGAAGGACGCGTTGGCGGCAGGGAGGGCCAGCACCCACTCGGGAGCGGCCACTTTGCCTTTGAAGTAGATCAGCCAGACCAGAAATGCGGCGATAACGGCGCTGAGCGCGACGATGGAGAGCACCGGCTTGCGAGTCTGGACGGTGGTAACGGGTTGCAAATCTTATTCTACAGGCCGTACGCACAGGGCCATGCCGTGTGCGCACACCGGCTACATGAAATAATGGCTGCTTGCCGATTCGTAGAATTCTAATCGCCAACCGGGGCGAGATCGCTGTCCGGATCGCGCGCTCTTGCCGCGAGATGGGGATCGCGGCGATCGCCATGTATTCGGATGCCGACCGGGGCGCATTGCACGCGCGCGCCGCGGATGAAGCCGTTTCGATTGGCGCGTCGTATCTAAATATAGAGCGCATTCTGGAAGCGGCCCGCCTCGCGAGCGCGGACGCGATTCATCCGGGATACGGGTTTCTGTCCGAGAACGCGGAGTTCGCGGAAGCGTGCGTGCGCGCGGGGATCGTGTTCATTGGACCAGGGCCTGACACCATTCGAAAAATGGGACTGAAAACCACGGCGCGCGAGCTGGCCGAGGCGGCCGGAGTGCCGGTGGCGCCCGCGTACCGGCGTGGCGATGCGATGCAATTTCCGGTGCTGGTGAAGGCTTCGGCGGGCGGCGGCGGGCGGGGCATGCGCATCGTGCGCGAGGCCGGCGAACTGGACGCGGCGCTGCAGTCCGCGGCGAGCGAGGCGCAGCGCTCCTTCGGCAATGGCGAATTGCTGATAGAGAGATTCATCGAAGGCGCGCGCCATGTCGAGTTTCAGATCTTCGGTGACCGGCACGGCAACCTGATTCACTTGTTCGAACGCGATTGTTCGCTGCAGCGGCGGCACCAGAAGATGATCGAGGAGAGCCCGTCGCCTGCCTTGAACGACGATCTGCGGCGGCGAATGGGAGCGGCCGCGGTAACGATTGGCAAGGCCATTGGATACGTCAACGCGGGCACCGTGGAGTTTCTGGTGACGCCTGGAGGCCAGTTCTACTTCATGGAAGTGAACACACGCATCCAGGTAGAGCATCCTGTGACCGAGATGATTACCGGGCTGGATGTGGTGAAGCTGCAGATTGAAGTGGCCGAAGGCAAGCCCCTGCCCGCGCATGTTGCAACGCACGGCCACGCCATCGAAGCGCGGCTGAATGCGGAAGATCCGGGGAATGACTTCCTGCCCACCGCGGGAACGGTTGCGATGTGGCGTCCGCCGCTGAATGTACGGGTAGATACGGCGCTGGAAGAAGGACAGACCCTCGGGATTCATTACGACTCGCTGCTCGCGAAGATTATCGTGCATGCGCCGGATCGCCAACAGGCCATCCGCAAGTTGGTTCAGGCGCTGAAATCGGCGTGCGTTCTGGGGATCGCCACCAATCGCCGGTACCTCATTCAACTGCTGGAAAGCGAGGAGTTTCACGGTGGCCGCGCGCATACCGGTTTCTTGCCTGCGCCCAATCCGGCGCCGGATGCCCGGCACTTCGCCGCCGCGGCGGTGCTCTTTCGCGAGCAGCGGCATCGGAAGCTCTTCCGGGGCGTGCCGCCTGGATACCGCAACAACCCGTACCGGAATCCCTCGGCGAAGATCGAGATCGATGGCGCGGAGATCGCCGTAAACTGGAAAAGACTCGGCGCCAATTGCTACGACGTGAATGGAGGCGCCGCGGAAGTGCTGGCGGTTGAGCCGGACCGCATTGATGTTGCGCTGGCCGGCGTCCTGCGCAGCTATCAAGTCCGGGAGGCCGGCGAGGTGCTCTGCTTGTCTTCCCCGCTGGATTGCGCGCTGGTCCGCTGGCTGCCCCGCCATCCGCGTTCGGCCAATGCGTCCACCCGTCAAACCGCCAATTCGCCGATGCCTGGGCAAGTACTGCGCATCCTGGTTCGTCAGGGCCAGCAAGTTAGCGCGGGCGATCCGCTGGTGGTTCTGGAGGCCATGAAAATGGAGCAGACGATTCGAACTACAATCAACGGAGTGGTGGCCGCTGTCCTGGTGGAGCCGGGACAGGTGGTGGCGCCGGGCCAGATGCTGGTCCAAATCGGCGCACTGGAGGATCCGCAATGAGCCAAGCCGCGGTTCAGGAAGCCAAAGTCGATTTCCCGTATTTCACCGGCGAGCACGAGCTGATCCGTCAGACCGTGAAGCGCTTCTGCCGCGAGGAGATCGCGCCCTACGCCGAGCAGTGGGATCACGAAGGGATCTTTCCGCGCGAGTTGTTCAAAAAGGCCGCCGATCTGGGGCTGTTCGGCATTCGCATCGATCCGGAATGGGGCGGCAGCGGGCAGGATTGGTGGGCCACGGCGGCGTGCCTGGAAGCGCTGGCTCACTCCGACAGCGGCAGCGTCAACATGGCGCTGATGGTGCAGGCGGAGATAACGCTGCCGGTGCTTGACGAGCTGGGTACGCGCGAGCAGAAGGAAGAATTTCTCCGGCCGGCCGTGGCCGGCGACTATATCGCGGCGCTCGGCATCAGCGAGCCCGGTGGCGGCTCCGACGTAGCGGCTTTGAAGACGCACGCCCGTCTCGACGGCGGCGATCTGGTCATCAGCGGCCAGAAGCTTTGGATCACCAACGGCACTCGCGCGGATTTCATCATCCTCGCCGTTCGCACCGGCGCGGAAGGCCACAAGGGCGTATCGCTGGTTCTGTTCCCCACCAAGACCAAAGGCTTTCACGTCGGCAAGATGCTCAAGAAGGTGGGCAACATGGCGTCGGACACCGCGGAGCTGTTCTTCGATGAGTGCCGCATCCCCGCCCGCAACGTCCTGGGCGAGATGAACCGCGGTTTTTACTACATCATGCACAACTTCCAGGGTGAGCGCCTCGCGGCCGCGATCATGGCCCTGTCGGGCATGGAGAAGTCCGTGCGGTACGCGCTCGACTACGGGGCGTCGAGGACCGCGTTCGGCCAGCCCATCCGCCATTACCAGGTTTGGAAGCACAAGTTCGCCGAGATGCTGACGAACATCGAAGCCGGCAAGTGGCTGACGTACCGGGCCGTGGATCTGATGAACCGCGGCGAGCGCTGCGTGCGTGAAATCACCATGGCGAAGCTATATACCAGTGAGCTTTCGCAAAAGGTAGCTTACGACTGCATGCAGGTCTTCGGAGGATTCGGATATACGACGGAGTACCCGATCGGAAGAGCGTGGCGCGACGTACGTTTGAATACGATTGGCGCGGGGACGTCGGAGATCATGAAGGAGATCATCGCGAAAGAGGAAAAGATTTGATTGATGCGGCGATGTTTGAGTCACGGGACAAGCCGGCCGGGGGGCCGGCTGCGGGCCAGGGGGCCCGCCGTACAGGATGATTCGGATTGCTAATGGGCAGGGGTTCTGGGGGGATTCTCTCGAAGCTCCTCTTGAACAGATCCGGCGCGGGCCGCTCGATTACCTCACGCTCGATTACCTTGCCGAGATCACCATGTCGATCCTGCAAAAGCAGCGTTCGCGCGATCCCAAAGCCGGGTACGCCCGCGATTTTGTGGATGTCATCGCGCGCGGCGCCGGCGACATCCTGGATCACAACATCAAAGTGGTGGCCAATGCCGGCGGCGTAAATCCCGAAGGCTGCCGCGATGCCGTGGCTAAGGCGCTGGGACGCGCCGGCGTAAAGATCGCAGTGGTAGCCGGCGACGACATCCTGAGTTCGCTGGACGATCTTCTCGCTCGCGGCGTGAAGCTGAAGAATCTTGACACCGGCGAGCCCCTGGACGCCATTCGTTCGCGCGTGCAGAGCGCCAACGTATACTTTGGAGCCGCACCCATCGCCCATGCGCTCGATCAAGGCGCGCGGATCGTCATCACGGGACGCACCACGGATACCGGGCTGGTGCTGGGTCCGATGATTCACGAGTTCGGCTGGAAGCTCGACCAGTGGGACCTGCTGGCTGCCGGCACCATCGCTGGACACACCGTGGAATGCGGGGCGCAGTGCACGGGCGGCAATTGCCAGGTGGACTGGCAGAGCATTCGCTTCGCCGACATTGGCTATCCGATTATCGAGGCGCAACCGGACGGAACATTCGTTATCACGAAACACGCGAACACGGGCGGCCGCGTGACGGTGGCCTCCATCAAGGAACAGCTGCTGTATGAAATGGGCGACCCGCATCACTACATCACGCCGGATTGCGTGGCCGATTTCACCAGCATTGAACTTCAGCAGGACGGTCCGGACCGAGTGCGATTTTCGGGCATTCGCGGGAAGCCGGCGACGGATTCATACAAGGTCTCCATCAGTTATTCGGCGGGCTTCAAGTCGGTTGGAACGCTGATGTATTCCTGGCCGGACGCCTATGCCAAAGCCAAGACCGCCGACAAAACATTACGCGAACGCCTGGACCGGCTGGGCCTGAAGTTTGACGCCGTCCGGACCGAGTTCGCGGGTGTAAACGCGTCGCATGGACCGCTGGCGGGCGAGCCTGCGCCAGATATCGCCGAAGTAGTGTTGCGAGTAGGCGTGCGCTCCGGCGACAAGAACGCCGTCGAGCGATTCACCAAGGAAATCGCGCCGCTGGCTCTGAATGGGCCGCCTACCGTAACCGGTCTCGGCAGCGGGCGCCCAAAAGTAGAGGAGATCGTGGCTTATTGGCCCGCGCTGTTGCCCAAGTCCGAAGCTGCGCCGCGGGTTTCCATCGTGGAGTCGGGATCATGAGCCGGATTCAACTGGTAAAAATCGCGCATGCGCGCTCGGGTGATAAGGGCGATACGGCCAATGTCGGCTTGATCGCGCTGCGGCCGGAGTTTTATCCGCTGCTGGTGGAGCAGGTCACCGCGGAACGCGTGAAGAAACATTTCGAAGGCATCGCGCTGGGGCCCGTGGAACGGTTTGAGCTGCCCAATCTGGGGGCGCTCAATTTCCTGTTGCACGAAAGCCTGGACGGCGGCGGAACGCTCTCGCTCAAGGCCGACGCGCAGGGCAAGACGTACAGCGCCGCGCTGTTGCGCATGGAGATTGAGGCGCCAGATGAGCTCCTATCAAAAAATCCTGTACGCGGTTGACGCGCACGGCATCGCGCGCATCACGCTGAACCGTCCCGACAAGCGGAACGCGCTGGACGGCGAGCTGATTCGCGAAGTGAAGGATGCCATGCGCGCGTGCGGCGACGATGCCGCGGTGCGTGTGATTCTGCTGTCGGGAGCGGGAACGGAGTTTTGCTCTGGCGCCGACCTGAGCGGACTGCAAGAAACACTAAATGCCGGGCCGCTGCGGAATATGGCCGAGGCCCGCAATATGGCGGATCTATTCGTGGCGATGCGCAAGCATCGCTGCCCGATTATCGCCGCCGTGCGCGGCCGCGCGCTGGCGGGCGGCTGCGGGCTGGCGACGGCCGCCGACGTGATCCTGGCCGCCGAATCGGCGCAGTTCGGATACCCGGAGGTCAACATCGGCTTCATCCCGGCCATGGTGATGGCGATTCTGCGGCGTTCCGTTTCCGAGAAGCGCGCGTTTGAGCTGATTACCACCGGGGAAATCATAACGGCGACAGCGGCGCTCGAATACGGCATGATCAACCGCGTGTTTGCCGATGAAACATTTGATATCGACGTGGACGCGTTTGCATCCAAGCTGGCGGCCAAATCGGCATCCGCTGTGAGCCTTTCGAAGAACCTGCTTTATCACATGGACGCCCTTGGCTTCGACGCGGCCATCGAAGCCGGCGTCCAGGCCAACGCCATCGCGCGCATGACGGACGATTGCCGCCAGGGCATCGAACGCTTCCTGAAAAAATCAGGGGCAGGTTAGATACTCAACCTGCCCCACGGAGGGAAGAAGAGATGCTTACGTGGAATCGCGGCCGCTGAGCACACGCGCGGGAGTCCAGAGCAGGATGGCGAAGTAGAACGGCGCGGAAAACTTGCGAGCCAGAAAAAGATCGAGCCGGCGGCGCTGCGGGTAAGTGAGGCGGTTGCGTCCCAGCACTTGCCAGAGGCCGGTAAGACCGGGCTTGAGAGCCAGCACCTCGGCCGCTGCATCGCCGTAGTGCTTCTGTAGTTCGGCGCGCGTGACCGGGCGCGGGCCCACAAAGGACATCTCGCCGCGCCAGATGTGCCAGAGCTGCGGCAGCTCATCCAGTGAGTATTTCCGGCAGAAGCCGGCAAAGCGGCTGGTGACGCGCGGATCGGGTACGAACTTCCGCTCGGGCACCGGATTCTCTCCCAGGAACTCCACCAGGCCGTGTCTCGCACCCCGCGCTTCAGGCGTCCACATGGTTCGAAACTTCAGCATCCAAAGCGCGCTGCCGTGTCTTCCACAGCGGCGATGGGCCACTAAGGGGGAGCGGCTGGAGAGCAGCGCCACGGCGATTGCAATGGCAGCCAGCAGCGGCGACAGCGCCACCAGCAGGGCCAGCGCGGCGGTTCGCTCGGAGAACTCCAGCGCTTTCCACGCCAGCGAGGATCGCGACCCCGCGTGCGAGTGGACTACCGGCGCAACCATTACCGCGGAAGACAACTCAGATTCTCCTGAACCTACTTCGAAATCGCCATGGTCACCTGGTTGGTGCTGGTGATGCCATTCATCTGAAGCTGAAACGGAACTTTGTCCCCAGTCGCCACGGAGGCCGGAAGCAGGATATTCAACTGATACACGCCGGGGAACTGCGGCGCCAGTCCTGAGAACTGGATGTTCGCCGGCGGGATGGCAACGCCTCCCACCAGCACCGCCGGACTTCCCACGGTGAATCTGGTTGCATCCAGCGAATCATGTCCCGTGACCGCCGGCGGATTCGTCATTCCCAGTCCGGTGGCGAGCACGATCACCACATTGCCGCCCTTTGCCGGATGCGTTGGATAGCCGGTGATGGATCCGCTGGGCGCCGCCAGCGAGCCGTCCAGGTTGATAATAATTCCGTTACCGATGCCGGTTGGAATACTGAAAACTCCCGGAGCGGCCGGGGCCAGATCGAACGCCACGGGCGCGGATGCAGATCCGTTCTTGACCACGATATCGACGCTCCCGGGCTGCGTCTCATACGGTACTTGAGCGTTGATCTGACCCGAGGAGACGAAGTAGAGCGGCGCGGTGTTCCCGTTGAAAGTCACCGTAACCCCGCCGAGCGAAGTGGACAGCGGAACCGTGTCCGCAATTTGCAAACCGGCGCTCAAATTCGATCCGAATATGGAGACGATGGATCCCGGCGCAACCGCCTGACCTTTGATGAAGCTGGCGCCGTTGAGCACTCCGCCGGGCGCGACCGAGGGTTGTGCCTGCGCCACCCCGACGCACAAGCACAACACCCCAGCCATAGAGACCAGCCTCATAGGACCTGCCATGCTCCCATGTTATGGCAGCTTGGATTTCCTCGCAATACGATTGGGGGTTGCCACCGGTTTGTTTACGATTTGTTTACACGATTTCCACAAAGAAACCGGGGCCGCGGCTCAGGAGAGCGGCAGCTTGATCAGGAAGCGGGCGCCCACAGTCGCCTGAGTGTCGGCCCAAAGTTCGCCCCCGTGGTCGAGAACGGTCTGGTGTGAGAGCGCCAAACCCAAACCGACGCCGTTTTTCTTGCCGGCGCTGGCAAAGGGTTGAAAGAGCCGCGTACGAATTTCGGGGGCGATTCCGGGTCCGGTGTCGTGCACCTCCACCACCACGGCGGTATCCACGGCGGACGCTGAAATATCGATGGAGCCGCCGCGCGGCATCATGCCCAGCGCGTTGTCGATGAGGTTTGAAAACACGCGCTCCATGCGGGCGCGCTCCAGCGGGAGCTCGATGGCTTCCGGCACATCCACATGCACGGTGACGCGCTGCGCATCCGCGGTGGCCTGATAGACTTCACACGCAGCCGTGATAATATCCCGGAGCCGGCAGATTTCCGGAGCGCCGCTCTTGCCCCGGCCCACATCCACCAGCTCCTGCAGCAGCTCTTGCACACGGCGCGATGAGCGGTAGATATTGCCGGCCAGGCGCTGCACCTGCAGCGGCGTAAGGTCACCGTCCACCAGCATTTCCGCACCGCCATAAATCGCCGCCAGCGGGTTGCGCAGGTCGTGAACGATGGAGGTGGACAGCCGTCCGATGGTGGAGATGCGTTCCTGACGGATCAGTTCCTTCCGGCCGTCCTGAATGGACTCGCACATCGCGTTGAACGCCTCCGCGAGGCGGCCCAGTTCATCATTGCCTTTTACGGGAAGGCGGTAGTCATAGTGACCTCGCGCAATCTCGGCGGCGCCGCGGTCCAGATTGCGGACGGGCTCGAGAATTCGGCGCGCAAGGCCATAGGTAAGCCCCAAGCCCATCAAGACCGCGAACAGCCAGATCAATGCGATATTGCGGCGCAAGTCCGCGAGATGCCGCCGGGCGCCTTCGAAAGACTGAAGAATGCGCAGCTCCCCGATGGCCCGGCCCTGCACGTCGCGCAGGGGCGATGCCAGCAGCATGTATTCGACGCCGCCTTCTTCGATGCGCTGGATTCCATTGGCGGGCGAAGGCGCGGCTCGCGGCGGTCCGGGGGCATGCTTCAGAGTGGATGCGAGGGTCGCTCCGCCGGAGACGAACAAGAATTCGCTGCCGCCGGTGGCGTCCTTGAGACGGCGCGCCACCGCCTCATCCACCGTGTAACCGGCTACCAGCACATTGAGCAAGCCTGGGCCGCCGCCGGCCTGGACATACACCGGAGTCACCGCTATTTGATACAAGTGGCCGCCGGCCATCAGAAACCCGGAAGCCTGATTCGGGAAACCAGCGGCCGCGTCGCGTACCACGGGGAGGTCTTCACCGAGCGAGCTGTCCAGACGCCCGCCGAGAGAAGCGATCACCCGGCCTCGGGGATCGGCGACGATGAAGATGCCATCATCGCGGGAAATCTTCTCCCACAACTCCTTGGCCGAATCGCGAATGGTGGCCGCATCGCCGGTGCCGAATGCCGCGCGCACATCGGACATACGGCTAAGCACCAGGCTAACCGAGGCCAGCATCTCCGCGCGCGAATGCCACAAGGACTCGTAGGCGTGAAAGCTGGTGCGGACCTGCTCCTCGAGGCCGGACGAAGTGGCGCGAGTCGCGCTGTCCTGAACGATCCAGCCGGTGATGGCAAACACCAGCGTCACGGCGATGGAGGTGGACAGGAGAATTTTCCAGAGCAGTGAAACGCGCGAAAGATCCATCATTTGCGCACCGCCGGATAGACCGAATGGTCGTCGGGCAGCGGCGGATACTCGCGGCCGTACTTGTTCTTGTGGTGAATGGGCAGGTATCCGGCCTCGGAAATCTCAAGCGGCGGCAGCGCAGCGGCTCCCGCTTCCACGGTGATGCGCCGGCTGAGCGCCTGCAAGGTGGCCTCCGCCGCGCGCTCATGAAATACGTCCAACTCGTACTCACCCGTGGGAACATTTAAAATGGAGAAGCTCCCGTCCTTCTTGGTGACCGCGAACCAGGGCGTTCCCAGAACCACGATCAGCGCGCTCATGGACGAATGAATGTTACAGAACACTCGCACCACGCCTTCGCGCCGGAAACGGACGGAGCGCGTGGAGCCGGGCGGATACAGACCGATGTCGAAGATCTGTCCGTTGTAGCTGGAGAACGCGTTGTGAAAAATCGGATCGTTGTTGGGAAACTCGACGCTGGTTCCCACGACGACGGCCAGCACGTGCGGAGCGAAAGTCTTGTCGCTTTGCGCCATGACGGCTCGCGGATCCGCGGCGCGCGCCGGAGCGGGACCGGAAACAGGCTTCAAGGAAATGACGACGCCGGAGAAGTCCTTGCCTTTGCGGACCACGGGATCGCGCGAATCGCGCAGCTCCACGCGGCCTGTCAGGCTTCCGGCGGCGAGCGGCAGCGCGCTAAAAAAGATAACCCAAAGCCACGTCATAGTGATTGTTCAACCGGCTCGGCCCCAGGAAATATTTGGTGCGCACCTGGGATGCCTCTACTCCCAGCAGCACGTTCGGCCCCAGCCGGTAAATGGCATTGGCCGCGTACATCAGGTTCCGCTGAATATCGTTCGCCAGCAGATCCCGGCCGCGATCGCTCTCCTGGCCGCCTTGCAAGTTAAACGACAGCCGTTTCGTCGCCAGGTAGGACAACTGCGCCCAGCCGCCGGTAGCGCCGATGGGCCGGATGAGGCGGTTATCGTCGAATACGGTGAAGCCCTGGTGCAAGCCCCCGATTCCCGCGGCGTTCTGGCCGTGGAAAAACGCGCCGGTTAACTGGACTTTCGCGGTGGGCTGGAGCAACCAATCGAGCGTAAATAGATGCGAGGGCACCGACACGCCGGCGATGTGGCTGGAGCTGGTGTGAAAACCGGGAGCGATTTCGATACGGGCGCGTTCGCCGAACTGACGCCAGAATTCGAAGCGGCCTTCGAGCGCCGGGCGCGGCCCTGGAACAATCGCCGCCGAATCGCCGCCGCGCGAAATATACGAAGGATCGCTGGTTTGGTAAACGCCGGCTTGCAGCCTCAGTCCCGCTTGCCGTCCCAGCGCGATCCGCTCCTCATAACGAATTTGAGGCTCCCAAAGCCACAGGTTGCCGGCGCCGGTGAGTGGGGACACTCCGACTTGAGCCAGCGAATTGGGCTCACGGGGGGCGACGATTGGTTTATCCTGGCCCACCATGAAAGTGCGATTTTTCCAATCGATTTCAATGGTGGCGACGCGCAGCCGGACCAGGTGATTCAGCGAACTGGTGGAGCCCGCAAACAGATCGAGGTACAGCGATCCGTTTACCTGGCCGCCGCCCCATACGGTGGGGCCTTGAAATTTGAGCCCGATGACGCTCTGCCGCAAAGTGGCGCCGCCGACCAGCGCATTGCCGGAAGGGGCCGACGCGGCGACGGGATATTCCTGGCCGCCGGCGGAACGCCCATTCAAATACGCGTTGAACAACACCATGCCGGTGAGCGTGATGGGCAATCGCTGGGACGCCTCCACTTTGGTTTGCGCCTGCTCATCGATGCGCCGCTCCTGCACGGAGAGGCGTTCGTCGATGGGGGCCGCGGCAGCGGACGTCTCGGCGGGCGTGGTGGCTGTGCGCGATGAAGCCAGCTCTTGACGCAGCAGCCGCACTTCGGCAGCGAGGTTGTGGTTTTCCTGTTCCAGGCGCTCCAGGCGTTCCAGAATCTGCTGCAAATCGGATTTCTGCTGCCCGCGAAGCATCATGGGCAAGAGGAAAAGGACGAGAGACCAGCGATTAGCAAGCATTGATCAACTGCTCCAGTTTGAGGCGTACCGCCGCGGGGGAGTACGGCTTGGGAAAATAGGCATTCGCGCCGAGGGTGACGAGGCGTGCGGCCGTGCGCGGGTCGCTATCGCCGCTGATCACCAGGATCGGCAAGGCAACGCACTGGGGTTCCGAGCGTATGGCTTGAATCAATTCGAAACCATCCATGCGGGGCAGGTGAAGATCGGTTACCAGCGCGCACACGCCGCCGGAGGCCACACGTTTCAAAGCCTCCTCCGCTGTCGCCACGGATTGCACCAGGACTCCGGGAACCTTCATCAGGGCAACTTCGAGTGTATCCCGGCAGGGTTCGGCATCCTCGACGATGAGCACTGTTCGCGTCATCGGAATACCTTACGGCAGGAAGCGATAGCCGACGCCGTGCACCGTGACAAAGTGACGCGGGTTGCCGGCATCGGGTTCCAGCTTCTGCCGCAGCCGGACCACGTGGGCATCCACGGTGCGGGTGTTGGGAAAGGACTCATAGCCCCAGACCGAGTTGAGAATCATGTCGCGGGTAAGAGCGCGGTCTGGATTCTG
>JAYTVY010000032.1:0-6130 GCA_043743755.1 Bryobacterales bacterium
CAGGAGCTGAAGTACCTGGATGAGATCCGGCATAAATATTACGCCGATCTGCTGGACATGCCGGTCCCCATCAGTGGGGAAACCTTCAAGCTGTACGGCGCCAGCACCACGCCCACCCTGGTATTCATTGACCGCGCGGGAATCGTGCGCGCTTATCATCCCGGCCGGATGACGCTGGATGAGCTGCGCGCCGCCGTACGAGAAACCTGCCACTGCGACGCATAACGGGCGACTGATTCCACGGCTATGACCGCGCAAACCGCACTTAGCGTAGCCGTGGTGCTGCTCGCCGCTCTTGTGGCCTGGTTCGGCGCTCCGCTCTTCGCCCGAATTGAAACCGCACTCGGTCAGGTGGCGCAAAGGAAGGGCCTGGCCATCCTAATCGCAGGTGTGGTTCCTCTGGCTATCCGCCTGGCGCTGCTGCCGGTGCTCCCGATTCCCATTCCTCAGGCGCACGATGAGTTCAGCTACCTGCTGGCCGCCGACACGTTCGCCCACGGCCGCCTGGCCAATCCGCCGCACGCGGCAGCCATCTACTTCGAGACCATGCACGTCCTGATGCACCCGACCTACGTCAGCATCTATCCGCCCGCGCAAGGGCTGGCGCTGGCCTTCGGCCAGGTTTTCTTCGGACATCCCTGGGTGGGTGTTTGGCTGAGCTTCGGCTGCATGTGCGCGGCCGCTTGTTGGATGCTGCAAGGCTGCCTGCCGCCGGGGTGGGCGCTGTTCGGGTCGCTGCTTTTCGGGCTGCGGCTCGGCATTCTGAGCTATTGGATGAACAGCTATTGGGGCGGAGCAGTCGCGGCCTGCGGCGGAATGCTGGTTCTAGGCGCGCTGCCGAGGATGCTGGAAGGGCGGTCACGCTGGGCGGCGTTCTGGTTGGGACTGGGAATCGCGATCCTCGCCAATAGCCGTCCGTACGAAGGCGCCGTGCTGGTGGTATTGGTGGCGCTGCCGATTTGCTGGAGAAGCTGGAAAGAGAAGACGCTTCCGGTGTTGTGGCCGGCGGCGCTGGTGATATTGCTGAGCGCTGGATGCATGGCGCTCTACTTCCAGCGCACCACGGGAAATCCGCTGCGCATGCCCTATGTGGTCTATCGCGAAGCGGCCTCGACGGCGCCGCATTTTGTGTTTCAGCGGCCCCGCCCGGAGCCCAAGTGGAACTACGATGTCCTGCGCGAGTTCTATACTTCCGAGCTGCACGATTACACAGTTGCGCGCGAGCATCCGTTTCAAGCGGCGTTAGCGAAGCTTGTGTCGTGGTGGCGGTTCTACATCGGCATCACCCTGACGCTGCCGCTGATCGTTTTCTGTTTCTGGAAGAAGCCTTGGGCGCGGGCACACTGGATTACTCTGGCCATCTTTCTGGCCGTGGCGATCACGCCGCAGGTATGGTTCAGCCCGCACTACGCGGCCCCGGCTACTGGACTGGTGATGATTGCCGTAACCGCCGGTCTGGCCCGGATCCATATCCGAAGTCCGTGGCTGGTGAGAACCATCGCGCTGTGCGCCTGCGCCACCATCGTAGTAAATGCGTCATTCAAATCTCCCGGCGCGCCGGGCAGCCGGTGGACAGCCTGGGGTGTCGCGCCGGCCGGATTTAGCCGCGCATCAGTGGCGGCGAAACTGGATGCCGCCGCAGGTCAGCACCTGGTGCTGGTCCACTACTCTCCGCATCACAACTTCCACCAGGAGTGGGTTTACAACGACGCCGATATCGACAACTCCAAGATCGTCTGGGCGCGCGATTCGGGACCGTTTCTTAATAGAACACTGCTGCGTCATTTCCAGGGCCGGCGCGTCTGGCTGGTGGACCCCGACGGCACGCCGCCCCGTGTCGCGCCCTATCCAGGGGAGTTAATTGGCGATCCGGAACGCTTATCGCGCGCGATGCTGGATGCGGCTCCGGCGGAATTGCTGACTTGCGATCAATGGAATTATGTCTTCACACGGGCAACGGGACTCGAAGCGGCTCCCGGATGCGAAGCCCTGGGCGCCCGCGACGCCAGGTACTCTATCGACCGCTGGATGGTTTGGATGGGTGGGCACCAGTGAGTCTTTTATCATGAACGCATGTCTGAATCCAATCTGAGTGCGCTCTGGGAAGAGCATACGGCACATGAATTCGCGACTCGCGATACGGAAGCCACGCTTGCCACGATGGTGGAGGACGCGTATGTGAACCACATTCCGGTGCTCACCGGGGGGCGCGGCAAGGCGGAGCTGCGACGGTTCTATTCCGAGGACTTCATCCCGTGCATGCCTCCCGATACGGCGCTAACGCCGGTGTCGCGCACGGTTGGAACGGACCAGCTGGTGGATGAAATGATTTTTTCGTTCACGCATACGCAGGAGATGCCGTGGATGCTGCCGGGAATTGCACCCACGAATCGCCGCGTGGAGATTCCGCTGGTGGCGATCGTCCGGTTCCGCGATGGCAAGCTCGCGCATGAGCATATTTATTGGGATCAGGCTTCGGTGTTGAAGCAGATCGGGATGTTAAGTGATGAAGGACTGCCGGTGCGGGGGGTGGAGACTGCGCGGAAGGTGGTGGGGGAGCTGTGAGGAAGCGTGAGGAGAGGCGGTTAGTTTACCGACCCCCGGGTGGACGTACGCTTGCTTACGCGCGCGGTACCGTGCGCGGTGTCGTGCAAGGTAGCGTGCAAGGTAGCGTCTGAGCCGCGCCCGTGAGGAAGCGTAACGACAGGTGCTTGTTTTTGACGACAGCGGGTCAGTGCGTGGTGAATAGGGCTTTGGGGATCATGGCGTGGACGCCTTTTGTGCCGTCTACTAACTGGGTAATGGCGAAATCCACGGCGACGCTTGTGAGCATGTACGCATCGTCCTTGCTGAGGTGCTTTTCGTGAACCAGGAAGTCGATGGCTTCACGGACGGCGAGGCGGGTGGCCTGAGTGAGATCCTCATTCAGCCCCATCGTGATGTAATGGGTGGGCGTTTCGGCGCGCGGCCACAGCAGATGCAGATCCTTGCGCACGATGAACTGGAAAGTTCCGTTCAGTTCGGTCTCCATGGCGGTGATGTCTACCTCGCCGTTGCCTTGCCCGGCGTGGCCGTCACCCACCTCGAATAGCGCTCCGCGAGCGTGGACCGGAATGTAGAGCGTAGTGCCGGCCACCAGTTCCTTGTTGTCCATGTTGCCGGCGTGCATCCAAGGAGGGGCGCTGTTGAGCCGGCCATTCGCTTCCGGCGGCGCGACGCCCATGCTGCCGAAGAACGGCCGCAGCGGAATGCGCACTCCTTCGGAAAACCGCGCCAACATGCGCTCGCGATCCAGTGGGATAATCTTCATGCGCGAATACGGATAGTCGTCTGGAAGAAATCCCGCGCCGGGACGAAATCCGTTGTATGCCCACGGCACGGACAGCTCGATGGTCTGAATGCGCACTTCCAGCACATCACCCGGCTCGGCGCCCTCCACATATACCGGACCGGTGAGGATGTGTCCGCCAGGACCCTTGTCGGTGACCTCCTTGTAGATGGCGCGCAGCGCGGCGGGAACCTGATCCGCGGCCAGCCCCGCGCCTTCGAGCGACTTCGGATTCCCGGACACAGTTTCGATTCGAACCGTGTCCCCCGAGTGGATGCGCAGTACGGGAGCGGTGGCCGCGGCGTAGTGGCCCCAGGCGATGGTCTTGGGTCCGGCCTTGAGCTCGAAATTCTCCGCTGAGCACCACCAAAGATTGGTGGTCATGAGGCAGAATAGTGTAAGCTTCATTTGATTCTGCCGATCATAACAGCTTGACCACCGCTGAGTGATTCAGTAGCCTAAGGAACGGAGAAATCGTGGTTCTGCTTCTGTTTGGGCCGCCAGGTAGCGGCAAGGGGACCCAGTCGCGACTGATCGCAAACTGGCTCAACATCCCCGCCATCTCGACGGGCGACATGTTGCGAGCCGAAATGGCGGCCGAAACCGAAATCGGGCGCGCGGCGCATTCCATCGTAGTAAGCGGCGGGCTGGTGAGTGACGATCTGGTGAATGAGATGCTGCGCCAGCGAATCGCCCGCCCCGATTGCCGGCACGGCTTCCTGCTGGACGGATATCCGCGCACGGTGGAGCAGGCGGGTTTCCTGGATGGCGTGCTGACCAGCTCCAGTTTTCCGGCGGTGACGCTGATCCATTTCGATGTACCCTACGATGCACTCGCGGGGCGAATGACCTCGCGCCGGCAGTGTCCTCAATGTTTGCGCGTTTACAACGTGCTGTATTCGCCGCCGAAATCGCCGGGCGTGTGCGATGACGACGGCGTAGCGCTCTTCACCCGCAAGGACGATGAGGAGCACGTGTTCCGCGACCGCTTCACAAAATATCAAGACGTCACGCGGCCGGTGCTGGCACACTACGGATACACGCGCTACTACCAGATCCGGGGGGATCGGTCGCCGCAGTATATCTTTGAGGAGATCACTGGAATCCTGGAGCCGCTGCTGGCGTCCTCGAATGGCTGCTTCGGATCTAAAGCGTCGCCGCAAGAATAATCGGTTCCCAGACGCAGTTCTCCTTTCCGCTGGGTGAGCGTTTTCTCTGCCAGCCGGCTCCGGACCGCTTGCCGAGGTGAATCAGATCGACAATGCGGTCCGGAATCGGTCAACTTACATTTAGGAGGCCCCCATGCACACCGTATTAGCAAGCCCGGTGGCGGGCCACTGCCGCAAGATCGGCAGCCGAACACATGTCGCTAACCGCCACCCAGGGTTGCTCGAGTGCTCCCAGGCGCTACGGTAGCAGGGGTCCGACAAGGGAGAGCCCTGCGCTTCAATTCCAGTTTATCAGGAGGGTGGAAATTTGACGAAAGGCGGGGGGATGAGGGATTGGGGCAAGCTGAAGTAAGAGAGGGAGATAGAAATTATTTTTGGAGCTGTGACCGCCCCGGTCTCAACTTCCGGTTTGCTGGTCGCTTAACATTCGTCAGGTGGATCGGCGGCGGCCTGGGGGGTTGCTGTGACGAGGACTCGGATCCAAGCGGTTCACTAAATGGTTCCACGGAAATGCGCTGGTAAGACACTTCCAGCACGTCCAGGCGTTCTGTGCCGCCCGGCGCTTGGAGTACAACGCTGTCTCCCGCTGCCGACTTCAGCAGCGCGCGCCCCAGAGGCGACGCCCAACTGATGTGGTTGCGGTGGAGATCGACTTCGTCGGTGCCCACGATGCTCACCACTCGCTCCACTCCCACGCCATTGGCATAACGCACGGTGGCGCCGAAGAATGCTCTGGTGGCGGCTTGCCCCGTTCTCGGAGTTTCCGGGTCCACTACTTCCGCAGCTTCGATTCGCTTCCTTAGAAAACGAATCCGCCCATCGATCTGGCGCAGGCGCCGCTTGCCGTACTGATAGTCGGCGTTTTCACTGCGATCGCCGTTACTGGCAGCCCACGACACTACTTTGGTGACGGCCGGGCGTTCCCGGCTCAGCAGAAACCGGTGCTCATCCTGGAGGCGTTGCAGACCGCTCGGCGTTATGTAGTTCTTGCCTTGCGCCGCGGGCTCGTCCGCTTTCGGTTGTCTCGTAAACCCTTTTTGCATCTCGTAGTCCTTTAGGATTCGAACTGGCGGGGTCGCGCAGGTTCAACGGGCACCCTGATTTGATTCCCGCCGTGAACCTACCGATGCAATGAGAATCAGGGCGGCGAAGCTGCCTCAAGATTGATTTGTTCTCCGGTGACGGGGTGGTGGAATCTCAGATATTGGGCGTGCAGGAAATATCCTCCATCGCCGGGGAGGCCGGGGAGATTTGCAAGAGGCTGGCCGGTTAAGCCGTACAGAGGATCGCCTACCAGGGGATGGCCGATGGATGCCAGATGGATTCTGATCTGATGAGGGCGGCCCGAATTCAGGCTTACCTCAAATGTTGTGGTGCTGGGGGTGCGTGAGATCACCTTTGCCACCGACTTTGACGGTTTGCCACCAGGCTTGGCGGCCCACACGGAACCGATGAGCGGGTGCGGTACGAGGCCGATGGGCGTGAGGATTTCGTAGGCGTCGTGCTGTGCAAAGTTTTGAGCCAGGGCCCGGTAGATTTTTTGAATTTTGGGTGTGTTCCAGTTTGCGAATAGATTAGAGGCCGCCCGCGGTGTTTTGGCGAAGAGGACGATGCCGGTGGTGCCTCGTCCCAG
>JAYTVY010000033.1:0-11242 GCA_043743755.1 Bryobacterales bacterium
CAGAATCCAACGAATCTTGCTTCCCGAAAAATAGGCATCGATCACCAGCCCGGTCTTGCGCGTGATGAAATCGCCGAGCCCGTTCGCGATCAATTCGGCGCAATATGCCGCGGTACGCCGGCACTGCCACACGATCGCCGGCGCAATGGGCCGCCCCGTGGCGCGTTCCCACACGATGGTGGTCTCGCGCTGGTTCGTAATCCCCAGAGCCCCTACTTGCTTGCCGCCGCTCAGCACGCGCTTCGCTGAATCCAGCTGCGCCCTCCAGATAACGTCCGCGTCCTGCTCCACCCAGCCCGCATGCGGATACTGGCATTCGATGGGCGCCGACTCCATCGCCAGCCTCTGCCCGCGATCGTCGTACAGAACCGTCCGCGCACTGGTAGTTCCTTCATCCAAGGCCAAAAGAAAACTCATGCGAGCATTATACGCATGCGGGCACATTTCCAATCCGCCCTTCCCGGACTCACCCGATTTGCGCTCAACGCCGCACCGAGTGGCGCGAAGATTCGCGTTTGTCCCGGCATCTACAAGGAGCAAGTCGCGATTTCGAAGTTTCTCACCATCAACGGCGACAACGGCGCGATCGTAATGCCATCTTCGATGCTCACCAACAGGACGAGTCTCGCCAGCGGGAATCCCATTTCCGGGGTGATCCTGGTTCAGAATGCCACGGATGTGACTCTCTCGGGACTCATTGTGGATGGCGCTAACAACGGCGTTACCACGTGTGGTACCGACCTGATAGGTATCTACTATCGCAATGCATCGGGAACCGTTCAAAAAAACACGGTCCGCAACATGAAGCTCGGTCCGGGCTTGGAAGGATGCCAAAGCGGTCTTGGAATATACGTCCAGAGTAGACTCGGAAAGTCAAAAGTAACTATTGACACGAACAGTGTTCACGATTTTCAGAAGAACGGAATTCAGATCGCATTCGGCGCTACCGGCACAGTGGATAGCAATATCGCTGCAAATCATGTCTGGTCTCCCTGCGTTAGTCTCAACGTGTGCACGGACATCGCCACCGACATCCTGGTCTACAGTTCCGACGGCATCGAAATCACCCGCAACATCGCCGGCCGCAGCCAAAGCGGCGTCTTCGTGCAAGCGAACAACTCCAACGTGCACGACAACAACGTCTTCGACACTCTGGTCTTCGACGGCATCGGTTTTCAAGGAGACAACAACAAGGCCTCGAACAACACCATCACCAAGAGCGACGAGTCCGGAGTCTTCGTCGACGGCAAAAACAATAAAGTCACCGGCAACACAATTCAGGACGCGCCCATCGGCGTCTTGAAGACGACCGCTTCCGCTGGGACTGTGATTCAAGGGAACACCTACATCAACGTTCTCATCCCCGTCGTGGACCCCCCGGCAGCGGGCGGCAAGGCTTCAGCCTATCGCTAGATTTGTATGCGGCGCGCGCTCAGCGAGTGCGCGCCGCGTGCATCATAATAGGGAACATGTTCTTCCGTAATAAAACGGCGCGCGTCATTCCTTTCCGCGAACGCGTCGAGTCCCTCAAACAATCCGGCTTCGTTGTCGAGTTCCGCGGCGCGGACAGCGCCCTGGTCACTCGCAACGGAATGGGATCCGTGGTGGAAGATACGAAAGTCAACAAGGCCGGCCTCTTGCTCGGCAGCGAGATCGGCTTGCTGGTCAATCACGGATATCAGATGTTCTGGCAGAGTCCCACCGGCAAGCGCGTGCCCGCGCAAGCCGCGCAGCTGCATGAGCTGCACGAGTTTCAGGAGGATCTGAAAGAAGGTCTGGGCCTCACCAGCCTCTATAACGAGGGCCTAGGCACAACCTCCGACTTGCACCAGTATGACCGCGTGGAAGACCGCGACCACAGCGGACCCAAGAAACCCTGGGAAAAAGCCACTACCTTGCCGTAGGCGCTTCCGCGTCCGACGGAATCACTTTCAACTGCGCTTTCTCCTGCCCGTTCTCCCCGATCGTTACCGATTCGCCCTTGGATTCGAAAGGCTTCAAAAAATCAGGATCCATGTACGCGCCCTGATCCACCTGCTCCCACGCGATCACGGTGTATTTGCCCGGCCGGATGCCCTTCATCGAGTAATGGCCGGTCTGGTCCGTGCTCGCCTGCTTGTATAGATAGGTAATCCCGCGGCGGCTCAGCTCTGGAATCAGAATCACTTGCGCGCCGACCGCGGGCGCTTGCTTCGCGTCCTGCACTGTGCCCTCCAGTTGGCCACCGTCGCTGCTGAGGCTCACCGTCAATTCCGCTGGTGTCACGCCTTGCGTGAAGTCAACGCCCGTTTCGGTGACATCCGCATCTCCCAGCCGGATCGATTTCAGATACCAATTCCCGTTAAGCCCATAAACGGTGACGTTGTACGCGTTGGCTGTGACGTTTTGAATCGTAAAAGTATTGTCTTCCTTGGTCTGGCTGCCGCCGGCGCCGCCCATGGGGTCGGCGGTCTTGGCTTCCAGCATCACTTGCACCGTGCCGGGCTGGGGATCGCTGGTGTTTGAACCTTCATAAACGATGCGCCCCGTGATCTCGGCCGCGGGTCCCACCGAGACTTGAATGTTCTCCAGATTGGCGCTGCCCACTTCTATCGGCATCCGTGCGGTCTGCCGCTTCCCTTCATCGAAGGAATCGGCTTGCACGAAATAGGAGCCGGGCACCACGCCCCGCACCGTGAATGCGCCCGATGGATCCGTAACCCGCGCGCCCAGCCGCATCATCTGATAGGGATTATCGCGGCGCATCAGGAATACGTTGACGTTCTTCAGGGGGCGGCTGGTCAACGCGCTCACCACCCGTCCGCTAACCCGGACCGTGCGGGTCTGCAGCAGGCTGATATCGATGCCGCGAATCACGGCCCCCGGCGTCACCTCCAGAATGGACGCGGCATCGGGATTCGACGTGTTCGGGTAATAAGTCTGGGCATAGCCCTCTTCCGCGGCCGCTCGGGCTTGAGCCGGTCCCGTCGAGATCACGTGCCCTTGCATTTGGTTCTGCTGAACATGCCAGGTAGCGCCGACACGGTATTTGCCCGGCGCGAGATCGTGCAGGCGGTATTCGCCCAGATCGTTGGTTTGCTCGCTGTTCGCCGGCATCAATTGTTTATGCCCGCGTATGTAAGAGAAGCGCAGCACTTGAACCATCACGTTAGGCATGGGGTCGCCATCCTGGTCAAGGATGCGGCCCGCGATCACGCCTTCGGGCGTCAGGCGGAAACGGATCTGTAACAGATTCTGCGCGCGCTCCAGCGTAATGGTGGCGCCGCGCCGTGGAGTTCCTTGCGGCGAATATTGCTGGCTGACAAATCCGTTACGGCTCGCGTTCAGCATGTAACGGCCGGGATCCACGTGATCCATCATAAAATGACCGGCGTTGTCAGTGACGGTGGAGTATGAGTTGCTCTGCATATCGCCCTGACGCTGCAGCAGCAGGTGGGCCTTTCGCAGCGGTTCCCCAGTGGACGCATTCAGCACGTTGCCGTCAATAGTGCACTGGTCTTCCGGATTCACCGGCGCCGGCGCCGGTGGTTCGGCCGCGGCGGTGGAAGTGTCCGTGCGAGCCGCGGGCCGCCGGGGTTGCGCGGCCAGCGCAAGCGCCACAAGTATCGCCGTATAGCACAGCTTCATGAGTTGCTCCGCTTTAAGTCCATGCTAGCAAGGAATTCATCGGCCGCTTTACCCGAACAAATCCTGCTTCCATAAGCGCCGGCCCGCCATCGATGTATAAAAGCCCCAGGCTGCCAGCGCTATCACGCTAGCCAGTACGAACACCGTGCTTGCAAAATACCAGGCGGAGCCGTGTACGGTTACGGGGACATTCAGGAGGACATCCACAACGAAGATTCCCACCGTCAAAGTAACCAGGCCGAAACGCAGAACGAAGATCGCGGCGACAGTGAAAATGAGCACCTGGGCCGGGGCCTCAATGCCCGGATGGCTGCTGCCAATGAATTTGATGGTAGCCCAGATGGCAACAAACACGGCGCCCGCGAGCCATTGATTTCGCAACAGCGCACGCAAGAAGAAAAGCAGGAAAAAGAAACTAAGCGTGCCTCGCACCGAATACGGTACGTGCATCAGCCACGCGCCCAGGGCGCGTCCGGCTCCCAGCAGAAAGTCGGTGGACTCCAGATCGGGAGATGCGCCCAGGGCCACCATCGGCAGGTAGCGTATCTGGTAGATCATCGCCCAGATCATTCCCAGCCCGACGCCGAAGAGAACGTCGCGGCCCACGATGGGATCTCGCACATGACCGGCCAGGATGCGGCTCCAGGAGATAATCGTCTGTGGCCAGTAGCGCCGCACATAGGGATCCACCGCAAGATAGAAAACCCAAACCACGCCGGCGAACAACAGTGACGTCGCAAGAGCCAGGGTGAACTGACCGATGGTCCCCATGGTCGAGGCCAAATGGCCGCGGAATACCCAGAGAGCCATTTGCACACAGAACATCCAAGAGGCGAGGCGGAAGGCTCCATGACGATCGCCCCGGCCTTGCCGGTAGTTTCGCCTTGCGAGCACCGCCGCTGCGCAAACAATTGAGAGCAGCACCGAGACCCTCAGCCATTGGCCGGCATCGGGCGGAGACGATGGCTTGCGATCGGGTTGAACCCACGGGCCGAGCAGGCCGAACGCCACGGGCTTGCCGCGCCACGCAGCTGCTTCAACGCGTAAAGGACGGCTAGTGCCTGGGAACACTCCTGTCCAGGCGAGGCGCGTGTCAGCCGCTTCTAATGAAGTCCAGAGCGGCTCGGCCGGTTGAAATTTTTCGATGCTGAGATCGGCCGCTGCAAACAGCGTGCTCCAGTCCACTGGCTCAACCTTGCCGCCTGGCTCGTGCAATTGCGCGGGCATGGCTTGAAACGTCAGCAGCCGTCCCTGGGGATCCAGCGTCAGTTCGAGCATGCCGGATTCAATCGGAGGCGGTTCGGTTTGAGTGATTATGCCGGGCGTCAACAAATCGTCGGTAAAGCCATCCGGCACCATCGGGCTTTCGCTCTGGCGGTACCAGAACTTTAGCAGCGATGGCCGCCGCGCCATGATTTCATTCCAGCGAGGGATTGGTTTGTCCTTCTTTTCCACTTCCTGAATGAAGTCCCCGTCCCAGGAAAAACCATGAGCGTCGTCGACGGGATTCGGGTTGTAGCCAAGCCGTTGAACTATTTCGCGTGACTTCTGCCGTAACACTTCGGGAGAATACGGTAGCGGCATCTGCTCGAGCGCGCTCGACCGATTCACCAGAACCGCGTTGACAATCAGTCCGAGCATCACTACGGCGAATACGGGAACGGCAACCCGAGCGGACAGTCCCGTGCCTTCGCCCGCCGCGGCCACCATTTGCGGCGATGGAGTTTCGCCCGCCGCCAGCGCGGCTGCGAGAGGATCGCCTCCGGGGAGCGCCGCGGCGACAGCCAGGGCGCTAGCCGGACGATTGAGCGGCTCCGGCTCCAGACAGCGCAAGATGACGCGCTCTACCGCGGGATCCAAATCGCGAACCAGCGTGGACGGATTGGTGGGCGTTGTTTGAGTGCGAACGCGTAACAGCTCGGCCAGTGTTTCGGCCTCAAAGGGACGCTTTCGGGTGAAAATTTCGTACAGCACCAGCCCCAGCGCATAGATGTCGCTCTTTACCGTGACCTCTTTGCCGGCAAGCTGTTCGGGAGCCATGTAAGCGGGTGTCCCGTTGCGCACCTCGGCGCCCTGAACTTGCCCGGCGAGGCCGGCAAGTCCGAAATCGGTCAGCAGAACCTGGCCGCGGCCGTCAAGCATAACGTTGCTGGGCTTCAGATCGCGATGCAGAACGCCTTTTTCGTGCGCCGCGGCGAGCCCGGCGCAGAGCCGGCGCGCGATTTCCAGCGCCTTATCCTCCGGCAGACGACCAATACGCCGCAGCAGCGATCCCAGATCTTCGCCATCCACATATTCCATGGACAGGAAGAAATGTCCCTCCACTTCGCCCACATCGTAAACGCGGCAGACGTTGGGATGCGATACCTGCCGCGCCACGCGGACTTCGCTGCGAAAGCGCGCCAGGACATCGGCGTCATGCACCACCGCCTCGGGCAGAAACTTCAAGGCGACGGACTGGCCCAAGGTCAGGTCGTCGGCTCGATAGACTTCCCCCATCCCGCCGCGGCCCAGTAGAGAATTGATCCGGTAGCGTTCGGCGATCAGAGCGCCGGGGAGAAAACGGCTGCCATTCGTGGAGATGGAGGGTGAACTCCGGGTTCTTGAAGGTGGCGGGGTCGAGATCGCCACCGTTTCGGCCATTTCCACCCCGAGGGATCCACCGCACGAAGAGCAGAAGCGGCTACCAGGGGAATATTCACTACCGCATGACCGGCACTTGACCATGGATGTTCCATAATCGCATTTATGGTGTCACAATTTGTGACACCAACGGTCAGTTCAGTTCCAGGCCATATTCGCGCAGCAGGGACGGCCCGTATAAACGAACCCAATAGGTGCCCGGGCTTAGGTTGCCATCCAAAAGGGTTCGAATCCGCCGTTGCTCGCAAACCACCGAGGCTTGCCAGACCTGGCCCCCTTGTGCATTTACAACCTCCAACCGATAGGAGGGCAGCTTCGGTAGCGATGCAGCGTCAATACTGAGTGAGAGGCGGTCGCCAGCGGGAGCATGGGAAATGAGCGAGGCTCCGCCGCGATCGGATCGCAATTCCACTTCTCTGGGCAAACTCACGCGCCGCGGTGGCGAATAGATCACCATCGCGGTGATCAGCGCGAGGCCGCCCACCCAAATCGGGCTAGTCAGCAATAGCGCGCGGGCCCGCTCAGGCGGTTTCTTGCTGGGCATGACGGCTGCCGCCTTCATCACGTCGATATAGTTGCTAATCGCGGTGAGCCGCGTCTGGCAGGAATCGCATATTAGAAGATGCTCTTCCAGTTGAGCCTCCTCGGGCTCGGTCAGACGGTTGAATGCGTACAGTTCCAGTTGATTCTCGGAAAAATGTCCACCTGGCCTGGTATCTTCCACAACAGACTCCTCGAAGGCCGGAGCTCGCACGCGTGGTCGCGTCTGGCCTTCTCCCCAGTTAGTGCAGCGTGCCCGAAGAAGTTCTCAAAAATAATGCCAACATAGGCCGCTGTTGGAGACGCCGCTGTCCCAGTTGCCCAAAGCGAGCCTTGGCCCGCGATTTCAAAAGCCGAAACTGGGTATCCGTGAGATGCATGTCCCGACAGATATCTTCCTGAGACTGCTCCTCCAAATAGAAGCGCGTCAGGACTTCACGGTCCTTGGGGCCCAGCTCATCCAGCACATCCCTCATGAACTTCACTTTCTGGCGAAACGCGGCCGCTTGCTCCGGATCCCGGCGGCTATCGGCCACCCGGCCGCCCACCTCCAATTCCTGCTCATCCCGCCGGCTTTGGATGATGTGGTCAATGCAGGCAGCTACTTGCCGCCGCACCACGGTCCGCACAAACCCCATCAGCCGTTCGGGTTCGCGCAGGTCGCCCCGCAGGATGGCTTGCACCACGATCAGAAAAGTGTCATGCACCTTATCGTCCAGCTCTTGAATCCCAAGCTGGCGGCAGAAGTAGAAGCGGATCCCCTTTTCGAAGACGCGGTAGAGCTCCTCCATGCCGGCGTCGTCGCCGCGACGGATCTGCTCAACCACCTGCAGCCACTGGTCCTCCGACTCGAAGATCGGATCGGCGGCAGGGTCGCCCGGGATGGCTTCCGTCGCCGTAACGGGGTCGGTGTGATTGGACTCTTCGCGTTTGGCCTTCAGCATGGTCAATTCTTTCCCACTGTGAAGAACGCGCTCCAATAACGAGGGTCGGAGCGCCACGAATTCGACCGCAGTGCGTCTAGCTGCGCCCGTCTTAAAGCGAGGCAGGCGATCCGTTTTTCATTTCCAGCGGCGCGAAGCTCACCGAAATAGCGGTAGAAGCTGGCGAACAGCTCCCCGCTGTCGTCGCCAATGGCCCAGTGGCTTCCCACTACGGCCTCGGCTCCGGCAATCAACCATGCGCGAGTGAGGCCCAAAACTCCCGAAGCCGGCGCTGCCCGCGCCGCGCCTGAAGCGCACCCACTCATCACCACGATGGCGCCGGGGACGCGCAGATTCGCGATATCCTCGCGAGTGAGCACATCGAGCTCGCCGCGCCGCGACAATCCCAGCCCAATCAGAGCATCGTCGCGGTCGTCAGGCGCCTGGAGCACATGCGCTGCGATATGGATGACACTGGGGTGGCTTAATAGAGCAGCCTGGAAGGCTCCTCGGGAGATCTCTGCTCCGGTCAGGAGCACCGGGCGGCCGCCCCTGCTCCATTCACGCGCGCAGGAGGCCAGCTCGACCGCGCTACCTGGCAAACGTGGAAGTTGGAGCCTGCCCGCCGCGCCAGCGCTCTGCTGCGCATGCCACCGCGGATCGGCGGTGTTATATACCCCGTCGCCCATGCCCACGAAGCCTCCCTCCGTTGCGGGCTCCCGGTCATTCGCCAGGAACATCGCGCTGGGAACGCGCACATCGCTGTGCCGCTCCACTAAATACACCGGCTTGCCTTGCTTCCGCTCTACCACTAGCGCCGCGAATGGGACCGCGAACAACGCGTCATCCGCCGCCAGCAACCACTTGCTCTTATGTTTTACGCCGGCACTCACCCCACCGAATAGCGCCTGGTATAGCTCTTCACCAAGCCGCTCCCGATCGACTGAGCCGCCTTCGACCGCTTTTCGGAACCGGTCAGCCAAGTCGCAGAGCGCCTGGCGCGGCCCCAATTTTGACCATTTCAGCCCATCCTGGGTGACCGCCCAGAGATGAGAACTTGACTCCCCCAGTGACACGCTCAGGAAAGCCTCGTCCGGACGGAGTCCCTGGCGAACAGTATTAAGTGTATTCGCCGAGGAATATTTCTCTCCCGATTTATTCCCGGTAGTAGTAAGTAGTAAACCCGAGCGCGATTCCAGCTCTAGGAGCTCGTATCGCAGGGCATCCACCCGCGCGCTCAACTCGGGGCTGGGAGTGGTGAGCAAGCCGGTTTGCGCGCTGCGCAAGCTTGCCAGGGTTTTCCAGTACTTCGGCGGCACGTTGAGCCGCCAAGCCGTCCCAGATAACACAATGCGCCGCAGGCTGGCCGCGCGATCGGCTTCGGCGGCCGCGAACGCCTCGGCGGCTGGCGGCCGCGGCAACTGCATGCTCGCGTCCACAAAATCTTGATAGAGCGGATGCAGGCTACCGGCGGAGCTGCTCTGCAACGAGTCCGTGGGACCCACTTCGGCGCGCCAGTCTTCAGCCGCACGGAGTGCGGCGCGCAGCAGAGCCACCGCTTCGGCCGGCTCGCCCTCGGCCTTCTTGATAGCCGCCTTATGCCGGTACAGCATCCACACCGGGGGCAGTTCCCGATTTCCAGGGAGTGTGACGGCCCGATCCAGCAGCGTAGCGGCCGAGGGAATATCGTCCTGGTCCAGACGCAGCCGGCTGAGATGAAAATAGGACTGGCTGAGCTTGCGGTCATGCGTCAGCTTGCGGATGCGGAAGGCCTCGAGCAGGCTATGCTCGGCCTCATTCGGCCTTCCGGCCAGCAGCAGTTCCTGTCCCAAATGGTCCCAGGCGGTGGCCAGCGAGGCTTGATCTCCTTGCTGTTCCGCGGCGCCGATGGCCTGCCGAAAACACGATTCAGCTTCGGGCATTCGCCCTTGACGAGCGCGCAGAGTTCCCAACTGGGCGAGGAGCAATGGCCGAGCCGGCGCGGTGTCCCGGCTCGCCGCTGCCACCAGCCCCTGTTCGGCCACAAGTTCCGCGGCCTTCACGCTGCCTAGTTCCAGATATAAGGACGAAAGATTCGAACAAATAACCTCATACCGACGATAGTTTGAATGACGTTCCGCCAGCTCTTTCGCCTCGAGATAGGCTGACAAAGCCTCCTGATATTGGAAGAGAGCAAACCGGCTGCTTCCGAGATTAGATAGAAATTGGATGGCTTGTGTCCAGTAGCCGCGAGCCTGCGCGGCGCGCGCCCCGCGCTCAAACTCCACCGCTGCGGGTTGAAAGGAGCCTTCCCGGAATAGCGCGGCCGCCTTGCGCGACAAGGCCTCAAACTCAGCATTTTCCTGGGCCCTGGGTGCATCCCGCGATATTGCGCCGGGCCGCGCAGTCAGTAACAGGCCCAGCGCAATCGCCAGAAGCACACTCCGGCGGCAATGTTTCGCGGCATGGAGGAGGAGACGCACGCGTTCATTCCTGTTAATGGAAGCAACGGGAAGAATATCAGATTTATTATTAAGAAGGAAGCTTTCAGACCACCCGCTCTGTCTTGTTTTTGTCATTTAACAACCCCTTCACGGAAATAGCACTACTACGGAATCAGAATAATGATGGGATCGCCCATGGAACGCACCTCCTTACCCGCCCGCGACCGACCGGGGCGCAAACTGAACCCAGGCTATCGGCCGGCTTAGTTGGCCAAGCAGACGAAAAATCGTATGTCGCTGGCAACAGAAGTGTTGTTGTCTTTATAAGCTGGTGATTCCCAACTCGAGTGCAGCGAAGTATCCGCCGAGGCAGTCTTGAAAAAACGAAGCCAGATCGAGAAACGAGCCTTTGTTCTTATGTGGTTCGAGTGCACCCGCGACTCTGCCAGCGCGGGCTGGGGCGCCTGGGTGTATGCTTTACTTATGCAATTTCCTCGGCTTCTTCCTGTGCGGCAGCACTTCCCGGATCACGCGCTCGGCGACATTCCCGGCGAGGTGGCGCGGCAGCTGCGAGCGTCGGAATTCGCGGACCGCTTGAAGCCCGGGGCGCGGGTCGCGATCGGCGTCGGCAGCCGCGGGATCGCCAACATTGCGACCATTGTGCGGGCCACGGTGGACTACTGGAAGGCTCGCGGATGCCAGCCATTTCTGTTTCCGGCCATGGGCAGCCACGGAGCCGCCACCGCCGAAGGACAAGCCGATGTGCTGGCGCATTACGGAATCCACGAAGCCAGCATGGGATGCCCGGTGGTCAGCTCGCTCGAAGTGGTGTCGCTGGGTAAGACCGGCGATGGCATCGAAGCATTTCTCGACCATAGCGCGTGGTCCAGCGACGGCGTGTTTCTGATTAACCGCATCAAGTGGCACACCGATTTCGCCGGCGGCATCGAGAGCGGGCTGTTCAAGATGATGGCGATAGGACTGGGCAAGTTCGCCGGTGCACAGCGCTATCACACCTACGCATATAAGCTCGGGTTGGAGCATGTAATCCGCAGCGTGGGGCGGCAAGTGCTGGCGTCGGGCAAG
>JAYTVY010000034.1:0-5606 GCA_043743755.1 Bryobacterales bacterium
TCATCGCCGTGGATCCATTCGATAGCAAGCACGTACTGGCCGGCGGTGTGACCCACGACGAAGGCGACCCCGGCGGCGTGTTCGCTTCCACCGACGGCGGAATCACCTGGCAACCCGGCGCGGCGGACATTTCGTCCTCCAGCTACTGGTGCCATTCGATTGTGTTTCATCCCAAGCGCCAGGGAACTATTTTTGCGGCCGTGACCGCGCGTGGAGCGTTGAACGGCATTTGGCGCACGGAAGACGGCGGAAATAGCTGGGTGCATCTGGCGCGCGAAGGCGGGCATAACGCAGGCGGGCTCGGACTTCCGCCTCCGGATCAGTTCCACAGAACCAGCCTGGCTATCGCACCCTCGAGCCCCGACACCATCTACGCACTGGCCGGGGACAACGACTATCACGTCCTGGGCGTGTATTGCAGCAAGGACCGCGGCGAAATCTGGCGCCAGATCGGCGGCCGCCATTTTTCGCACGAGAAACAGATGTTTCACAACAACACCATCGCCGTGCATCCGCATCATCCGGAGTTCGTGATTTGCGGCGGCGTGGATCTGCATTTGACGCGCAACGGCGGCGAACACTGGGTACGCGCGACGGACCGGCACGCCCCCGAGAACGGTCATCACTATGCCCACGGCGACCATCATGCGGTGATTTTCGCGGGCGGCGACTTGATATACGACGCCAACGACGGCGGGATTTCAGTCAGCGCGGACGCGGGCAAATCCTGGAGCACCCGCGGGGCCGGCATGGCCAACACCATGTTCTACGCGATCGACGTCGCGCCGACAAACAGCAACTGCTTCGGCGGCGGCACGCAGGATAACGGGACGCTGGTGACCGGAGTGGAAGAAGAAGGCGGCATCTTCCGGCGGGTGCTGGCGGGAGACGGAGGGTGGATGGTATATGACTCCACCGACGAGACACACATATTCGGCTCCATCCAAAACATCGAGGTTCACCGGCATCACGCCAATGCACAGTGGGAGCCGGCATTCTGGAAAGACGTTTCGCCCCGGATCCCCGAGGACGAGCGCGAGCAGCCCACCGTGGTGATGATCATGGAATCCGATCTGCGCAACGGTTCCAAGGTGTTCTGGATATGGGCGGGGTCCAGCCGGTTGTGGCTGACTACCGATTATGGCCGTCATTGGACCCCGGTCTCGCCGAAATTCGATGGGTCCACCATTACGGCGATCGAGATCTGTAGAACCGACCCCCAGGTGATGTTCGTTGGCACCACCAACGGCGGAATCTTCCGGAGCACGGATGGAGGCGAGAACTGGACCCAAAACCTGGCAGGTCCGGAAATTCCGGCGCGCGTGATCACGCAGATAGCGATCCGGCCTGGGTCGCGGGAATACGTCGCGGTCACGGTGGCGGGTACCGGTACAGCGAGCCGGCTGATTCCACCCGCTAACGACGGGCTGTACAAGGACCGGGGGCCCGCGGGCGCGATGCAGGCTCAGGGGTTCCGGCATGTGTTCCGCTCAGTGGACTGCGGGGCCACCTGGAAGGACATCGATTGCGGGCAATTGCCGGACGTAGCATTTCACTCGGCCGCGTTTGAGACACACGCGCCGTACCGGTTGTTCGTTTCCGCCGATTGCGGTGTGTGGATGCTGGATCATGAAGCGGACGGCGCCGCGGCGGAGACCTGGGTGGATATCAGCGGAAGCCTGCCGAATGTGATTGTGTCGGACCTGGTTTATCACCATGACAGCCGCATCCTGACCGCCGGGACGTTTGGCCGCGGAATCTGGCGGCTCCGGCTTTCCGAAGAGCCACCACCGACGCCCGCCTCCAGTTGAGGAGTACGGGAAATCTCCGATTTGAAGTAGAGAAACCGGGAAATTCGGTATAAGATGGTTTGATCCTTTTTCGACAGGATACAAGGAGAGAAGAATGGCTACCAAAAAGAAGCCCGCCAAGAAGCCGACCAAGAAGCCCGTCAGGAGACGACCGGACGGAACCGACAAACCGGCGAAGTCGGGAGGGTGATTCCATCCATGGCAACCAAGAAGAAACCCGCCAAGAAGAAAACCGCCGGCAAGAAACCTCCGGCAAAGAAGTCCTACGCGAAAAAGCCGGCTCCGAAACCTCCTAAAAAGAAGAAGGGCCGAAAGAAGTCCAAAGCGCCGGAAGCCACCGACAAACCGGCGTAATTTCATACAGTTCGGCAGTGGGCCGGAAACCTTTCCGGCCCCTCGGCGTCAGACTTGCGGAACCCTGAATTCGGATAGAAGGGGAGGTCCGCACGATGATAACGAGCACAGCTACCAGACGGCATCGGGAATGCATAAACGTGAGCCAGCCGGAGCGTATTGCCTCGGTGTTAGGCGGCGGCGCGTTGATTGCCCGCGGAATCGGAAAAAGATCCTGGGGCGGAGTGGCAATGGCTGCGCTGGGCGGACTTTTTATGTACCGGGGCGCTACCGGGCACTGCGACTTCTACCAGGCACTGGGCGTCAACACCAGCCTGCGCCGTCGCGGACGCAACACCAGCGTTCCTTATGAGCTGGGCATCCGTGTGGATCACGCGGTGACAATTAACAAGCCCGCCGAAGAAGTGTACCGGTTTTTCCGAAACCTCGAAAACCTGCCGCGGTTCATGAAACATTTGGAATCCGTGCGCGAGATCGATAACAAACATTCGCACTGGGAGGCCAAGGGACCCGCGGGCCGAACGGTGGAATGGGACGCCGAGATCATCAATGAAGTGGAGAACCAGTTGATTGCGTGGCGCTCTTTGGCCGATGCCCAGGTGGATAATGCCGGGTCCGTTCACTTCACGCCTTCGATTGACGGCTGCAGTACCGAAGTGAGTGTGCATCTGCAATATAATCCTCCCGGGGGAATGGTGGGAGCGATGTTTGCCCGCCTCTTCGGCGAGGAGCCGTCGCAGCAGATTGCCGAAGACATGCGCCGCTTGAAGCAGCTGCTGGAAACGGGCGAGATTCCGTCCAGTGAGAGTCATCCGCACGGGCAGCATGGTGCGATTGTGAAGGCCTATCACGATGAGAAGCGCCGGTCCACGAAGAAGGGCGGCTGGCAGCGTGATTGGGTGCAGGAGGCGTCGGAAGAGTCCTTCCCGGCGAGCGATGCGCCCTCGTGGACTCCGGAGTCGCTGGCGAACTAGGGAGCGGCCCGTGCCACGGGTCTATAATCCGGAGCATGGCGTCACATCGATGTTGTGCGTTCTCACTCTTGTTAGCGTCAGTGCTCGCCGGAGAAACGCCTCCGGACAGGGACAACCACTTATCCCAGAAGATTGAAGCTGCGCTCAAAGCCAGCGGGGCCGCCAGCGTGTCGGTTGCCGTGGTTGTGGATGGCAAGCTGACCTACGCCCGGGCGTTCGGGATGGCGGACATCCAGGCCAACCGGGCGGCGGATGTCAACACACGCTACGCCGTGGGGTCTATCAGCAAAGAGTTCACCGCGGCGGCTCTGCTCTGGGCGCAAGAACGCCAAAAACTGTCGCTGGACGATAAGGTATCGAAGTATTTTCCCGACCTTACGCGGTCGAGCCAGATCACGATCCGCCAGCTGCTGAACCACACCTCGGGTTACGAAGACTTCGCTCCGCAGGATTACATCATTCCGGATTGGATCAAACCCACCACACCCGCGGCGATTATGAATCAGTGGGCCAAGAAGCCCCTGAATTTCGATCCGGGCACCCGCTGGCAATACAGCAACACGGGCTACGTGGTGGCCGGCGCGATATTCGAGAAGGCGACGGGAGAGACATTGGTGGGATTCCTGCGCGAGAAAGCGTTTCAGCCGCTCGGCATGCAGTCGGCTGGTGAATGCACGGACGCCAGCGCGGCCGACGCGAAGGCATATACGCGCTACGCGCTGGGTCCGGCGCGTCCGGTGGCCCGCGAAGGGCCCGGCTGGTACTTCGCGGCGGGCGAGCTGTGCATGACGCCATCGGATCTGGCTAAGTGGGATATCGCATTTCTGTCAAAACGGGGGCTCACGCCCGAATCCTTTCGCGAGTTCACCGAAGAGGCCAGGCTGGCCAACGGAGATGGAACCCATTACGCGTTGGGGTTGTCACTGGGCGACACGCGCGGAGTTCCCACCATTTCGCACGGCGGCGAGGTCTCGGGATTTCTCGCCCTGCACGTGATGTATCCAACTCGCAACGGCGCGGTGATCGTGCTGTCCAACCAGGATGGAATTCAGATGAATGACGCCCTGGCGCGCGACATCGCGGCCATGGTCTTCATGCCCGACCGTCCGCAGCCCTCGGAAAAGGACACCAAACAGGCGCAGGCCATTCTGCTGGGGCTGCAGAAGGGTGAGATAGATCGCGCTCTCTTCACTAACAATGCGAATTCATATTTTCAGGCGGTCGCGTTGAAGGACTGCAAGGAGTCGCTGTCGAGACTGGGAGAACTCAAAGCCGTCACCGCGGTGGGCCAAAACTTGCGAGGCGGGATGGTTCATCAGAGCTATCGCGCGCAATTCGAGAAGAAGACGGTCGCGTTGAACATTTATATAATGCTCGACGGCAGGTACGAGCAGTTCATGGTGATGGATCAGCCCTAGGCCGCACAACATCGATGTATCATGGTACCTGGGTACCAATGGACGAACTGTTAGCCGGTCAGCCCGAGGACCAGTGGCGGGCTGAGGTTCGGAGCGCTGCGCGGAAGATGCGGGATCGTTTGTCCTTCATGACACCCGAGCATCATGCCGTCAGAAACGCTTGTGTTGCTGGATTAGCCTCGCATGCGTCCAGTGCGCCAGAGATTCTCGACGACCTGGAGCGGAATCTGTTCTTCCTGGTGCGCAATGCCGCGGGTTGGGTCACGTGGGCATTCCCGGTGACGTCGGAGCGTACTCCTCACGAATTGTACTTGAGCACGGGCGAAAAGACATTTGGAGCGTGCGCGGAGGACGCATTCGCGGCGGCTTTCGTCCTGGGACGCTTGCGGCAGCGGCAGCTCAGCGTGGACATCCGCTCCGTTTGCGGCCAGACGGACCGCCCACTGCTGTTTACCGTTGACAGCGATCTATCCTGGCAATGCCATACGCAGGACGCACTACCGCTGTTGTTCGTTCCGAGTTTGGACTGGGAGAGTTTCCGTGCGCCAAACATTATTGACGATTACTGACGCCAGTGCATTTTCCTCTGGTCAGAGGAACAAGCGCGGGCGCATCGCAACGCCTCGGGGCATCCCGCCGGAGCGTATCTAACTCTGAATCAAACAGCTTATATGGCGAGATTCGCGCAAAGCGCGTTGTTTGGATGGGAGACGGAATGAAAAAGAAGCAGGCAGTACCGGTGCGGGTGGTGGAGCGCGTGCAAACCGGCGTGCGCATTGAGAAGCGATTGCTGAAGGTGCTGAAGGCGCTCGCCGAGTATCACGACTTTACCGTGGGCGATCTGCTGGAAGGCATAGTACTGCATGCGTTCGACGGTCTTTGTCCCTTTCAAGCTGAATCGTTGCGGCGGATTCGTGAGTTGAAGCGCATCTATAATCTCGACCTGGACGCATCGGCGAGCCACCGTCTGATTGAGGCGTCGGAGAAACAGCAAAAAGTCGCGAAGCCGCGCTGACTGCGTTATTTTCCGGATCCGGTAGCGCGCCACA
>JAYTVY010000035.1:0-9319 GCA_043743755.1 Bryobacterales bacterium
TTGGTCGGCCCGGGGCTTTGAAACCCTTCAGAAAGGAGACCCCCCTCCCGATCTGCTCTTTCGCCGCCGTTCAGGCTCATCCTTCGATGAGAATATGCTCCGCCGTACCTCTTTTTTTTAGTGGATTTGGGAGAAGGGGAGGGGGCGCAGGATGCTGTTGCTGATGTTGGAGACGATCTCGCCATCGCTGTTTCCGGGGAGGGCGCGGAGCTTTTGCCATTCGGGGTCGGCGCCGAAGGCCCGCCAGAGTTGGTCGCGAGCGGCCAAGTCGTCGAAGGCAAGCATGTAGGTGAGGTTCGGCATGCGAGGGCCGGCGAAGGCTTCGCCGAAAAATACCGGGAGCATGCCCAGGCGTTTGAAGATCCCGATCTCAGCGTCGTTGAACATCTTGATCTTGCGGGCGAGCGAGACGCCGGTATTCGATTCATAAGTGCGCAGCTCGAAAAGCCGCGACGATGTGCGGCCTTCGGTGGGCGGGATATCCACCGCCGGCGCGCCCGCGAAGCAGCGCAGCAGGGCGGTGTCCACGCGCACGAACGCGGGCTGAGGGCCGGCTGCATAGGCGTCCAGGCTCTTGCGGTACTCGGGATCGGCGTTCTGTTTCTCGCGGATGGTCTCCATCTCGGCAAGGCTGGGATAAGCCGAGAGCGCGAGGATGAACGGACTTTGTTCGGCGATCACCGGGGCGAAGAAACCCAGCGCGGGCGTTCCGGCGCGCTGCAGCGCGGCGGCGGCCTCGCGAACGAAATCGGTGGTGCGCGCCACCTGGTTATCGGTTGTATTGCGCATGCGAATCCAGCGCAGCTCCACGATCTGCTTCTTCTTGGGGTCGGCTGCGGCCAGAGGACCTGCCAGCGCGGCGACTCCGGCGGCAGTGGCGAATTTGCGTCGGTTCATTGCACCGATTTATAGCACGTCAGGCGAGCGCGGCTTGCGGCGCCGCGCCGAAGCGGCGGTCGCGGGAGCGGAATTCGGCGACGGCGGCGTGGAGATCCCCGGCATCGAAGTCCGGCCACATGCGGGGAGTGAAGATCAGCTCGGCATAGGCGGATTCCCACAGCAGAAAATCGCTGAGGCGCTGCTCGCCTCCGGTGCGAATCACCAGGTCCACCTCGGGACCGAGCAGCGCCGAGAAATCATCGCGCGACGCGTTGCGGCCCAGACGCCGGGCGGCTTCGAGGATGGAGTCGCGGCCCGAGTAATCCACGGCGAGGCGGAGATGCAAGCGCGTGCCGCCCGAAGTTGCGGATTCAGTGTCCTCCAGGATGGGCAACAGCAGCTGTGGAAGACGGTCACGCCGTCCGATCATGGAGACGCGCACGCTATTCCGAATGCAGCGGTCGCGCTCCTGCCGCAGGTAACGATGGAACAGGCCCATCAAAGCCTGAACCTCGGCGGGCGGACGCCGCCAGTTGTCGGAGGAGAAGGCGTAAACCGTGAGCGTGCCGATGCCGAGCGCGGGAGCGGCCTCCACCGCGCGGCGCAGCGATTCGGCGCCGGCGCGGTGTCCGGCTACGCGCGGGAATCCGCGGGCGGTGGCCCAGCGTCCGTTTCCGTCCATGATAATGGCGGCGTGCAGTTTCTTGTAAGTACTTTGTATCATAAAGTATCGCTCCAAAAAAAGGGGTTATCTAACGGCGCATGGCATGAATCAGCGCTTCCATGTGATTGAGATACTTCTCGAGGGCCTGGCGGCCGGTGGCGGTGAGGCGGTATTCGGTTTTGGGCATGCGGCCTTCGAAGGATTTGGCGCAGATCACATAGCCGGCCTCTTCGAGCTTGCGGGCGTGGACGCTGAGGTTGCCGTCGGTCGTGTCCAGCAGGCGTTTCAACTCATTAAAGGTGAGCGACTGGTTGGCGGCGAGGGCGCTGACGATGCCAAGGCGAATGCGCTCATGAATGAGCCGGTCAAAATTGGGCAGCGGCTTGCCGCCGGGCAGCGAGTGGACGGCCGCTCCGGCGCGCTGCGTATCCTTGCGCGCTGTATTGTTCTTAGCCACCGAAGCGCCTCGCGATGACCACTCCGAAAATGACGTGCAGACCGCCGAATCCGGCGGCGAGAAATGCGCCGCTCCAGGCGAATGGGGTAAACAGCGCGACCGCGCCGAGGAGCATAAAACACAGACCCATCACAGGCACTACGCGGACCGAGAAAGCTCCGCCGGTGACTACGCCGGTGCCATAGAGCAGCAGCCACATGCCTGGAATCGCGGACGGCAGGCCGGCTTGGTAAAGAACCCAGGTGAGCAGGCCGCCCACCAGCAGCGGCGGCGCGAAACTGAGGGCGAACTTGCGCGCCGGCGCGGTGATCAGCGGGACTTCCACCAGGCGGGCCTTGCGCTGCATGGCCAGAGTTCCCAGGCCGATGGCGAATACGGCTTCGGCCAGCCACACGGAAAGCCAGCGGTCCAGATTCGGCTGTTGCGACGCGATCAGGGCCGCAATCAACGCCGTGACTCCCATGGCCACTCCGCCCCATCCTGGGACGGCGGTGAACGATCCGGCGCGCTCCATGGTCTCGCGGATGAACCGCAGATTGTCCATCGCACGGGTGTGCAGCGCGACGGGTTCCTCATCCGGGGGGCGGATGGGTTGAACGGAGGCCATATGAGGATTATACGGGATCAACTTTGCGATGTAAAGTAAAAAGTTAGGGGTAAGATTGAGGCGAGACATGTCCCGGATTCAAGATCGCGCGCAGCAGATGATGGACCGGCATGGTTTTTGGGTGTGCCGTTAGAGACGTTTGAGCAGGCAGGCCGTGAACAACTGATTGCGCTGCTCAGCGCGGGACTGACGCCGGAATCGAAGGTGCTCGATATCGGCTGCGGGTGCCTGCGGGTGGGGTACTGGCTGATTCGATTTCTCGATCCCGGCTGCTACTTTGGCATCGAGCCTGCAAAGGTGCGAGTGGACCACGGATTGCGCTATTTTTTTACGCCCGAAGAGATCGAGGGGAAGCGCCCGCGTTTTGATTTCAACGCTAATTTCGATTCGTCGGTCTTCGGGGTCAAGTTCGATTTCTTTCTGGCGCGGTCCATCTGGACTCACGCCAGCAAGCGCCAGGTAGAAGCCATGCTTGACTGCTTCGTCGGCGATTCATCCGCCAAAGCTATTTTTCTGGCGTCCTACTTGCCTGCGCGCGCAGTGGAGGAGGATTACGAAGGCGATGGCTGGGTGGGCACAAGCCATGCGTCCGATACACCGGGCGTGATACGCCACAGTCTCAAATGGATCGTGCAGCAATGCGACGCACGTGGGCTGGCTGTGCGGGAATTACCGGGCCTCGACTGCGACAGCCAATTCTGGCTCCGCATCGGCTAGCCGAACAATCCCATCTGCGGATCCACCGGCCATTCGGCGGGGAGCTCTTCGGCATCGCGGGGAGCGAAGCCGTATTGTGCCACCAGCTTTTCGATGCGCGCGCTCAGCGCCTCGGGGTAGTGGCCCTTAAGATAGGCGCTTTTCTCATAGCGCTCGCGGTAGCGGCGGACCAGGTGCGGAAAGTGCTCTTCGAGAAACGGAAAGAACACGCGTTGGGCGCACGGCTTGAGAAACAACGGGGCGGCGCTGAAGGAACTCGCGCCGGCTTCGGACGCAGCCGCGGCAAGAGACTCCAGGCCGGCATCGCTGTCGTTGATTAGCGGGAGGATGGGGTGCGCCAGCACCGCGGTGCGGATGCCGGCTTTCGATAAGGTCCGAACCGCCGCGAGTCGCAAGGCGGGACGAGGGGCCAGCGGCTCCAGCAAGCGCGCCAGCTTCTCATCGAGCGTCGTGATGGTGAGGTTCACCTGCACGATGTTGGCGCGGGTGATGCGAGCCAGCCAGGCGGTGTCTTGCGCTACCAGATCCGACTTAGTGGTGATGCCGATCTTGCGGCCGCGCTCGCCGGCCAGAACTTCGAGCATGCGGCGCGTGATGCGAAAGCGGCGCTCGGCGGGCTGGTAGGGATCCGTGGCGGTTCCGATCCAGATGGACTCGGCTCCCTTGACGCGCGACAGCTCGGCGCGAAATGCGGCGGCGTGGAAACGCTTGGCGAAGATCTTGCGCTCGAATTCGAGGGGGTCTCGCAGCTCCATGAATTCGTGAGCGTAGCGGGCATAGCAGTAGCGGCATCCGAACTCGCAGCCACGGTAGGGGTTGACGGTCCAGATGAAGCGCATTTTGACGCCGGAAGCGCGGCCGATGAAGCGGCGGGTTTCGAGTTCGAGGTACTGCACGCGTGTTTTCGATTCGAGTAATTCGCTTTGGGCGGCCAGGCGGGCGATGCCGACGAGGGGGGCGGGGGAGGGGTCGCCGTCGTCGAAGAGCACCAGGGTATCTTCGCCTTTTCTTCGCCCAATGTCAAGTGACTGGGGAACGCAGCCGCGGAACAGGCGTCCTAATTACAGAATTACCCGGGAATCGCCGTCGCGGCGAGTGACGCGGGCTCGGTCCAGGTATTCGAGGAGGGGGATGGCATACTTGCGGGAGATGCCGGTCCAGTCTTTGAACTCGGGGACGCCGAAATGGGCGCCTTTGCGTTGCGCCAGCAGGGTGCGGAGGGACTGGATGGCCTCGGGATGAAACACCAGATCGTCGGAGACTTTGACCAGCCGTTTTTCACGGAGCAACAACTGGAGAACATTGCGGGCGCGGACGGGCTCGACACCCGATTTCGCGAGCACGTCCTGGGTGGAGGGCACAGCGAGGCCGGCGGAGCGGAAAGCGATCTCGATGCGGCTGGCGGCTTCCTCTTCGTCCTGCCGCATGGCGACTTTGTGCGAGGCCAGACGCACGGCTTCACCCTCGACGGCGATGGTGCGGGCGCGGGCCAGCAGCGCATCCAGGAGAAATGCGGGCGCACCCGGCAAGTGGCGGCTGCGAAGCTCCTCCTTGGATAATCCGGGCAGCAAAGGATTGCGGCGATGAAACTCCTTCAAAATTTGCTGAACGGCGTCCAGCCTGGCACTCACCCAGGCGGCGTCGACCAGCCAGAACTGGGGGGCGGTGAAGGGAATGATTCCAGGCGCCTGGGGGATGGCTTTGTGGATAGACTCTTCGAGCAGGCCGGTGCGAGCCACCAGATCGTTCAAGCCCATGCCATACTTCGATTCCGAGACGAGCAACGCAATTCGGCCTGCGTCGCTCGCCGATTCGAGTGTTTGGAACCGGGCCGCCGTGACGCGGCGCGGGGCGCCGATGTCGAGTACCGTTCCACCACCGATGGTGACCACGGGCGAGAACATGCGGACGATGAAACGGTCGCCGGGAATCAGCAGCAGAGGCTCGCGAAGCAGAAAGCGTACGAAGGCGCGCCGTCCTGGCTCCAGGTTGGCGGCTCTGTCAAACAGACGGACTTCGGCTTCCACTTCGGCGGTGCCGGCGTGAAAATGAACGGGCGCGCGGTGCTTCAGCGGGTGCGCGGAGGGGAGCAAGTCGAAGACCGCGTCGATTTGTTGGGTGGCGCGAAAGCGGCCGGTTTCGGCGAGCATCATGCCGCGGTGCAATTCGATGGAATCCACTCCGGTGAGGTTGAGCGCGGTGCGCTGCCCGGCGGTGGCTCGCGATACGGGCGCTGCATGCACCTGCGCGCCGCGCACGCGCACGCGGCGGCCGAGCGGGTGAATCTCAATCTCCTGCTCCACCCGAACCGCTCCGGCTATCAGGGTTCCAGTTACGACGCTGCCAAATCCGCGCATGGAAAAGGCGCGGTCAATGGGGAGGCGGAAGTAGCGCGTGGAGTCCTTTTCAGGGATCGCGGCCGCGAGTTTGCGAAGTTCTTCGCGCAATTCGGGGAGTCCCGCGCCGGTGAAGGAGCTCACGGCCACCACCGGAGCGTTTTCGAGAAACGAACCGCGCACAAATTCGTCCACTTCGAGACGCACCAGTTCGAGGAGGTCGGGATCGACGAGATCGGACTTGGTGAGGACCACGATTCCAGAGCGAATACCGAGGAGGCGGCAGATATCGAAATGCTCGCGCGTCTGCGGCATGATGGATTCGTCGGCGGCAATGACGAACAGCACCAGATCTATGCCGCCCACGCCGGCGAGCATGTTTTTTATGAACCTTTCGTGGCCGGGTACGTCTACGAAACCAATGCGCAGATCCCGATCCAGTTCGAGATGCGCGAATCCGAGGTCAATTGAAATGCCACGCTGTTTTTCTTCTTTGAGGCGGTCCGTATCGATGCCGGTGAGGGCGCGGACCAGAGCGGTCTTGCCGTGGTCGATGTGGCCCGCGGTGCCCGCGATGATATTTTTCATCCCGCTGCTTCTCATCGTACACCTGCGCGGCCAGAACCAGCCGCCGCCGAAGTCCGAAGCGGCCGATGCGGCGCCGACGTTTCGAACGGGTGTGGCGGATGTCCGGGTGGACGCGCAGGTGCTGCAGAACAACAAAATCGTGGAAGGATTGAAGCAGGAAGATTTCGCGGTGACCGATCAGGGGGTAGAACAGAAGATCAATTATTTCGGGCACGACGCCGAGCCCGTATCGCTGCTGCTGCTGCTGGACATCAGCGGGAGCATGACGCGCTGGATCCCGCGCATTTCCGAAACCGCGCGCGAGGCCCTGGGATACCTGAGCCCCGGAGATAAGGTAGCGATCATGGTGTTCGGCAAGCGCGCGGAGATCCATCAGGATTTCAGCGACAATCTGGCCGAGAGCGCGCGTCAGATTTCCACGGTGGTTCGGAATCACGACGTGGGCGCGGGCACGCTGATCAATCTGGCGGTGATCGAGGCGGCGCGCTACATGCAGAAAAATGCGCCGCAACAGGGGCGCCGGGCGATCCTGATCCTGACCGACAATTTGAGCATCAGCGTGATGACGCCGGATACGGCGGTGGTGCGCGCGCTGGATGAGGCCGACACCGTGCTGAACGCGATTGTGGTGGGCCGCGCGATCCGGCCATCGCCGCCGAAGCCGGGCGAGTACCGCAATCCGGACTTTACTCCCGCCGACGTTTTCCATTTAGCCGAGGAGACCGGTGGCGAGGCTGTGAAGGCGGACCACCCGGAGACGTCATTCAGCGAGATTATCGACCGGATCCGCAGGCGGTACAGCCTGTCTTATCGCGCGCCCGGGGGGGCGGGGGGCAGCTTCCGGCGGATCGGGGTGACGCTGACGGAGCTGGCCAGGAAGCGTTATCCGCTGGCGGAAGTGAAGGCGCGCAGGGGGTACTATGTGCGGTGAGCGGAATCAGAGCGGCTCAGTGCCTTCACTCAGGATGTCGAGGTAGGCGCTATACGCAAAAAGGCGGTGCCGCTGTCTCCCGGTGGTTTCGCTGAGGATTCCCAGGCGCTGCATATGTCCCACCGCGGCGGATACGGTGGGAAAGGTGATTCCAGTTTTTTCCGCGGTGGAAACAAGGGACAGGATGGGGTGGGTCTGCGCGTACTGATGAATGCGCAACGCGGAAGCGGAGGGCCGGCCTAGCGCCTCCAGCTTCCGGCGGTCTGAATCGATGAGCGCAAGGATACGGCGGGCCGCAATCACGGCTTGATCGGAGGTTTCTTTCACGCCGGTGAGGAAAAAATCGAGCCACGCCTCCCAGTTGCCGGTGGTTCGGACCTCAGTCAAGAGATCGTAGTAGGTCTGGCGCCGCTTCTTGAAGAAGAGGCTCAAATACAGCATGGGTTCGCGCAGGGCCCCTCCCGCGCAGAGCAAGAACGTGATGAGGAGCCGTCCCAGCCTTCCGTTGCCATCGAGGAATGGATGGATGGATTCAAACTGGACATGCGTGAGACCTGCTCGAATCAGCAGCGGGAGCGACGGCGTCTCCGCATGCAGGAAGGTCTCAAGCATGCCCATGCACTCCCTCACAAGATGCGGTGGTGGAGGGACGAATACGGCATTTCCTGGCCGCGTGCCGCCGATCCAGTTTTGACTGCGCCGGAACTCGCCCGGCTCTTTGTCGCTGCCGCGGCCGTGGGAGAGCAGCACGCCGTGAATCTCGCGAATGAGACGCAGAGAAAGCGGGAATCCGCCGCGCATGCGCTTCAGGCCGTGGTAAAGAGCGGCCACATAGTTCGACACCTCTTTGGCATCCTCGAGGGGAGCGCCGGGCGTCTCGTGGTTCTCAAACAGTACCAGGTCGGAAAGCGAGGACTGGGTGCCTTCAATCTGGGAGGAGAGCACGGCTTCCTTGCGAACGTAAGCGTAGATGAACAACGAAAGGTCGGGAAGTACGGAGGCCAGTCCATCTAACCGGCCGAGGGCCTGGTTCGCCTGCTCCAGCAGCACTTGCATGCCGTCCAGACGAACGGCGGGCACCGGCGGGAGGGGCGGCGGAACGTAGGCGCGGACGGATTCGCCGCCTATGGTGGAGGTGATGTAGCTCCCAAGCCTATGGGTCTGCGGGGGTCGCATGGATGCCTTTAATTAGCATTTTAGTAATTATAGGATAACGCTGTATTGCTTAATTAGCAAGAACCTAATTAAAGGATGTGGTATATGTAGCGTAGCCATATATGCCGACAACTGATAACGACCGGAAGAATCTGCAGAAGGGCAGCGCGGAGATGGTGGTACTGGCGCTGTTGGAGAAGCGCGCGCGGCACGGGTACGAGATTGCGAAGCTGATTGAATCGCAGTCCGAGAGCCAGCTGCAGTTTCACGTCGCCTCGCTGTATCCGATGCTATACCGGATGGAACGCAAGGGGCTGGTGGAAGGCAAATGGGTAGAGCAGGCGGGCGAGCGGCGGCGGCGCTACTACCAGCTGACACCGCTGGGACACGAAGCGCTGGTTAGCCACCGGCGAAACTGGCGCGAATTCGTTGCGGCGTTGAACCGGGTGACGGGGTTCGGCCATGCATGACTGGAAGCGCTACGTCGCGGAACGCCTGGGATCGCTACGCATCCGGCCGGAGCGGGAAGCCGAGGTGATCGGCGAACTGGCCGGCCAGCTGGAAGAAACCTATCGCTCGGCGCTGGCGGCGGGGGCGGAGGAAACCGAAGCACTGGAGAGCGCGGCGAAGCAGTTTCCCGACTGGGATGCGCTGGGGCGGGAGATCGAAGGGGCGGCGCGTCCTTACGCGGAACCGCTCACGCCGGGACGCGAAGGCGGGTGGTGGACCGGAATACTGAATGACCTGAAGTACGCGACGCGGCTGCTGGTAAAGAACCCGGGATTCGCGGCCGCCAGCATCCTGACGGTGGCGTTCGGGATTGGGGCCGGCACTGCGATCTTCGCGACCGTGGATGCCATCGAATTCCGGCGTGTTCCGTACGGGGACGCGAACCGGCTGGTGGTGGTGGAGACGCGCAAGGTGAAGCAGGCCGAGATTGAACCGTGGAGCTCGGCGGACGATTTCCTCGATCTGCGCAAGCGCG
>JAYTVY010000036.1:0-4364 GCA_043743755.1 Bryobacterales bacterium
CCCCCGGCCGGCTCCTCCCACATTGCTAATCTCCCCCCAGATTGCTACCCTGCCCCACATGAGACTTATGCTTCTTTTCGTTGGGGCAATCCTCCTCACCGCAGCCCCCTCAGCGTGGACTCCCGAGCTTTCGCTTGAATTTCAGACCATCGGCGCCGTGGTTCCGTCCGCGGACGGCAAACTGGTCGCCTGGGTTCAAACCAAACCAGTGGTGGAAACCGAGCGCAGCGAGCAAGTGTCGCAGATCTGGCTCGCGGGCGCGGATGGATCGCGGCGATTACAACTCACGCGCGGCGAGCACAGTTCCACCGCGCCCCAGTTTTCACCGGACGCGCGATACGTCTATTTCCTCTCGAGCCGCGGCGGCAAGAACGGGGTCTATCGAATCCGCACCGCGGGCGGCGAAGCCGAGCCGCTCACCACGTTCAAAGGGGCCGTGTCCGCGTTCGATCTCTCGCCGGACGGTAAGCTGGTCGCCTTCACCGCCTATGAGCCGCCCGCGGATGACGAGAAAGCCAAGAAGGAGAAGCGCGACTTCCGGGTGATTGACGCTAACCCCGAGAATCACGCGCTGTACCTCATCCCGGCCGAGCCGGATGCGGACGGCAAGCGCAATCAGAAGAAGCTGGCGGATAAGTATCACGTAGCCGAACTGCGCTGGGCGCCGGACTCGCGATCCATCGCCTTCTCTCACTGGCCCGCGCCGCTCGCCGACAATTGGACGCGCTCGGATATCGCCGAAGTCAACATCGAATCGGGCGCGATCCAGGAACTCGCGGCTACCGGTGCCGCCGAAAGCCAGCCGTTCTATTCCCCGGACGGCCGCTACCTTGCCTATCTGCGCTCCGAGAATCCGGCCCGCTGGCCGGGGAACGAGCGGATTGTTCTGTTAACCCGAAACGGCGGATCGGCCCGTGAGCTTCCGGTTACGCGCGACGAGCAGCCGGCGCTTCTGGGCTGGTCCAAGGATTCCACCCACCTGTTCTTCCTGGAGGCCAAGGGCACACGCAATGCGCTGTATTCCATGCCCGTCGATGGTCCTCCCACAGTAGTGTATGAGCCGATGCGCGGAGCCATGGGGTCCGGCGGCCAGCTGAACTCATCGGGGACGCATATGGGCCTCGCGCAGGAGACACCCGAAGAGCCCGCCGAAGCTTTCGTGCTGGCCTTGGGCAGCGGCGGTCCGGTTCGCGTCAGCCGCGCCAACACCGACGTTCCCAAGCCTCCCATGGGCCGCACCGAAGCCGTCCGCTGGAAATCCAAGGACGGCACGCAGGTAGAGGGACTCCTCACTCTTCCCCTCAACTATGAGCGCGGCAAGCGCTACCCGCTGCTTCTCAACATCCATGGCGGGCCGGCCGGCGTATTCAGCGAATACTTTATCGGACGCCTCTCTCCGTATCCGCTGGCGGCCTTCTCCGCGCGCGGCTGGGCCATTCTGCGCCCGAACCCGCGCGGCTCGGATGGCTACGGCCGCGAGTTCCGCTTCGCCAACGTGAATGACTGGGGCGGCAAGGATTACGAAGACGATCAGGCTGGCGTGGACCAGATGATTGAGAGTGGAATCGCCGATCCCGACCGGCTGGCCGCGATGGGCTGGAGCTACGGAGGGTTCATGACCAGTTGGACCATTACCCAGACGAAGCGCTTCAAAGCGGCCGCCATCGGAGCCGGCGTCACCAATCTGTGGAGCTTTACCGGCACCGCCGATATACCCGGATTTCTCCCCGACTATTTCGGCGGAGAGCCGTGGGATCGTGTCGAAGCGTTCCAGAAGCACTCGCCCATCACGTATGTGCGGAATGTCTCGACGCCCACGCTGATTGTGCATGGCGAGTCGGACGAGCGCGTCCCGCCGTCACAAGGCTACGAGTTTTATCACGCGCTGCAGCGCCAGGGAGTGACCACCAAAATGGTGGTTTACCCGCGCCAGGCGCATGGCCCGCGCGAGCCGAAGTTCCTGCTAGACCTGATGCACCGCCACCTGGATTGGATGGAAACCTATGTCCGCTAAAACCGCGCTATTGGTACCCGCGCTGGCAATCGCGATTTGGGCCGCTGAAGCCCCCAAAGCCTGGACTCCCGAGCTTCAGATGAAGGTGCAAACAGTTGCGGACGTTATCCCCTCTCCCGACGGGCGCTGGGCGGCTTGGACGCAAACGCGGCCGGTGATGGATGGTGAGAAGAGCGAATCGCTGTCGCAGGTCTTCCTGGGCCGCTCGGATGGATCGGAAGCTTGGGAGCTTACGCAAGGCGAGAAGGGCGCTTCGGCGCCACAGTTCTCTCCCGATGGACACTCGGTGCTCTTCGCATCGGACCGATCCGGAAAGCGCAACCTCTACCGCATCGCGATCGATGGAGGCGAATCGGAAGCGCTTACCGATTGGAAGGGGGTGCTGGGGATTTACGAATGTTCGCCGAACGGGCGCTGGATCGCGTTCGCCGCTGCGGATGCGGACGGCGTCGAGGAAAAAGCCAAACGCGAGAAGCTCGACTATCGCGTGATCGGCGAGAGTCCCAGGAACCAGTCGCTGTGGGTGATTCCGATGGAGCCCGATTCCACCGGCAAGCGCACGCCGCGCAAGCTGGGGGCGGGACCGTATCACGTGGGCGCATTCACGTGGTCGCCCGACGGCCGCCGCATCGCCTTTGAAACGCGGCCGACGCCGGATGCCGACGATGGCCGCAAGGCCGACATTCTGGAAGTGGAAGTGGAGAGCGGCCAGGTGCGCGCGGTCGCCGCCACCGGCGCCACGGAAGGCCAGCCGCACTATTCTCCGGACGGCCGCTTTCTGGCCTATGTCCGAAGTACCGATCCGCCCAGCTCACTTCTGGGCAGCCGCATCGTGCTGCTGGCGCGTGACACGGGCAAGGTCCGCGAGCTGCCGGCCACCGCCGACGAGCAACCGAATCTGTTGGCCTGGACCGCGGATTCGAAGAACATCTTTTACCTCGAACCCAAAGGCACACGCCTGGTGGTTTATCGCATGCCGGTGGATGGTCCGCCGGCTATCCAGTACGCGCCGGCGCGCGGCACCATAGGTTTCCAGGCTCATCTCAACGCCGGCAGGACGCATCTCGGGTTCACGCAGCAGGCCGTCGATGAGCCGGTGGAGGCATGGGTGCTCGATTTGAGCGCGGGCAAACCGGTTCGCGTCTCCTCGGCCAACATCGGCATCGCGAAGCCGCCGCTGGGTGAAACGCGCGTGGTCCGCTGGAAGGCCAAGAACGGGCAGGATGTGGAAGGTCTGTTGACACTTCCGGTGAATTACGACAAGTCCAAGAAATGGCCGCTGATTCTGAATATTCATGGCGGTCCCGCGGGAGCGTTCAGCGAGAGCTTCATCGGAGCCGCGGGATTGTATCCCATCGCGACGTTCGCGTCGCGCGGATACGCGGTATTGCGCCCCAACCCGCGTGGGTCGGTTGGATATGGGCGTCAATTTCGTGCCGCGAATCTGAATGACTGGGGCGGCGGTGATTTTGACGACCTCATGCGCGGCGTCGATTTCGTCATCGATCAGGGCATCGCCGACCCCGACCGCCTGGCGGTGATGGGCTGGAGTTACGGCGGGTATATGACCAACTGGGTGATCACACACACCACTCGCTTCAAGGCTGCGGCCACCGGCGCCGGCCTCTCCAACTTGATCAGCATGTGGGGCACTAACGACATTCCGAGCACATTGGACGATTACTTTTCGGGCCCCTGGGTGGAGCAGCCGGCACGCTACATCGACCTTTCTCCGCTGGCGCATATCAAGACCGTGACCACCCCCACGCTGATTTTGCATGGCGAACAAGATGTCCGCGTGCCCACATCGCAAGGCTACGAACTGTACAGCGCGCTGAAGCGCCGCGGCGTTCCGGCCACGATGGTGGTTTATCCCCGTACGCCGCACGGTCCAAGAGAGCCGAAGTTTGTGCTCGATATCATGCAGCGCCACGTCGACTGGGTGGAGAAGTACATCGGCGCCGGCCACTGATGCTAGTTCGCGCCGCCACTCGCGCCGACACGGCCGCCATGGCCGCAATCTATAACCAAGGAATCGAAGACCGCGTAGCGACGTTCGAAACTCGCTTGCGCACTCTGGACGAGATTACGCTCTGGTTCGATGATGTGCACCCCGTCGTGGTGGTGCAAGAAGACGGCGCGGTGATCGCTTTCGGCGCGACGTCAACGTACCGTCCCAGAGCTTGCTACGCCGGTATCGCGGAGGCATCGGTGTACGTCGCGCGCGAGAATCGCACGCGGGGCGCAGGCCGGATGGCTCTGGCGGGACTGATTGAAGCGGCCGAACAAGCCGGATATTGGAAACTGGTGTCCCGAATCTTTCCCGACAATGCAGCCAGCCGCGCGCTGG
>JAYTVY010000037.1:0-7727 GCA_043743755.1 Bryobacterales bacterium
ACGCTCGCGATACAACCTCGGGACAAGAGGGCCTGGACCTGTTGAAGCGCCTGCATGAGGAGCGCATTCAGGCGCCCGTGATCGTGATGACCGCTTGGGGGAACATCGAGCTGGCGGTGGAGGCGATGCATCGCGGCGCGTGCGACTTCGTGCAGAAGCCCTGGGACAACCACCGGCTGCTAGCGGCTATCGGTAAGCAAGCGCGCGAGGCGCGTGAGCGGGCGAGCGCGGAGCGGTTGGCACGAAGTGAGATCGAGATCGCGCGCAATGTGCAGCAGCGCTTGTTCCCGCGAAAGAGCAAGGAGCTGGCAACCATTCAATACGCGGCGTCGTGTCTGCCCGCGCGCGAGGTTAGCGGCGATTACTACGATTTTCTGGATCTGGGTCCCGGCGCGCTCGGGTTTGTGCTCGCGGATGTTTCGGGCAAAGGGATGCCGGCGGCTTTGCTCATGGCGAATTTGCAGGCGTGTTTCCGCAGCCGGATCGAGCAAGGCGGTCAGCCGGCGCCCGCGCTGCTGAAATCGATCAACAAGCTGTTTCACGAATCGACGCGTCCCGAGCACTACGCCACGCTGTTCTACGGCGAGTACGACGACGCGACGCGTGAACTGGGCTACGTCAACTGCGGCCATCCCGCGCCGGTGCTGGCGCGCGCGGATGGCTCGGTGGAGCGGCTGGACGCTACCGCAACCGTGCTGGGTCTCTTCGCCGATTGGGATTGCGAGCGCCGCACGGTAACGCTGCATCCGGGCGACGGACTGCTGGTATTCTCCGACGGCGTCGCCGAGGCCGGCCTGGATGACGAGACGGGGGCCGTGGAGTTCGGCGAGGACCGGTTGATCGCGCTGGCGGGCTCGCTGAATGTGGGCGAGATGGATGTGGGCGAGATGGAGCAGGCGGTGGAGCGAATCCTGGATGCGGTACGCAAGTTTCATCCGGGGCCTCCGGCCGACGATATGACCGTAATGGCCGTGCGAGGGCTGTAGCTAGCGCGAATCGATAATTCGCGAGTCGGTTTGAAACTTACGATACTCGCCGTATACCGACTCGTACTCGCCGCCGCCCTTCTTAAACAGCGCAACGCGCGCGTTGCCGGTAACGTGAGTGCGTTTCGGCAGCCAGATTTCGTCATTGATGCGGGTCTGCTCGAATTCGATCCGCGCGCCCTTGAACAGCCGGAACAGCACCAGACCGAATGAAATGGTATCGATGGTCTCGGCTTGCGCCTTGACCCAGTCCAGATCCTTCTTTTCGATCCAAAGCTTGCCATGGATCTTGGCCAGGTACTTCGTATTCTCAAGCTTCGGCCGGTACCCCGGATGCGGCTCGGCGGCGATCACCCAGGTGTCGCGGCCGTCAACTTTCTCCTCGCCGGCGATGCGGAAATCGAAGGCATCGGGAATCTCGCGGGCGAATTCACGCTGTTTGCGACGGTGCTTCTCCACGTCGGCGAGGCGCTTCTTGCGATGCTCTTCGGTCTCGTGCTCGTATTTGGCAGTGAACTTCGCGAGCTTCTCTTTTTCCTTGCGGTCCTGGCGGGCATCCAGGGGCTGGCCGTTCTTCCGGATCAGGTGATGATACCGCTGGCCGTAGAGATACACGATCTCGTAGACTTCGGATTCTTCCTTCGTGACTCTGCCGGCGCCGTCCAGCTCGCGATCCTTTGTGCTTTCGACGTAAGTGTAGTTGCGGGCCAGCTCCCAGTTGCGCTGGTCGCGAGCGACGCTGCGGCGCACGATGTCGCGGGCGTCTTGAGCCGCGAGGGTGAGGGCGATAGAGAGCGCGCAGAGAAGACGCATTTGGTTTTTCGACGCGAGGGGTTTGGCTTCCGTTTCCAGCTTCCCTTGCGGTGGCTCCGCGCAGGGCATGGCCCCTGCCCCACAGTTGGCTTAGAATAGCTTGAGACCATGTATAAACGCAAAAGCTGGCGCGAGAAGCTGGAAACATTACAGGAACCCAAGGTGGTAAGCCGCCCTGGTGGGGGGAGCATGCTGATTCCCCGCCCTCTCGATGTAGACGCTCTGATCCGCACGGTAAAGCGAGGCAGCCTGGTGACGCAATCGGAAATCAGAAGAGTCCTGGCGGGGCGCTTTCAGGCGGATGTTACCTGTCCCATCACCACCGGTATTTTCGTTCGCATCGCAGCCGAAGCGGCGGAGGAAGACTTGCGCGCCGGCAAGAAACGAGTGACGCCGTATTGGCGCGTGGTGCGGGATGACGGAGGCTTGATTGACAAGTTCCCTGGCGGCGTGGAAGAGCAGTCCCGGCGGCTGCGGGCAGAAGGCCATGCCATTGACCAGAGTGGTAAACCGCGCGTCAGGAATTTCGGGAAAGTTTAATGGAAACCATCCGAACACCCGATGAGCGCTTCGAGAATCTGCCGGACTATTCGTTTGATCCGCACTACGCAAACGTAGGCGGCCTGCGCATGCACTTCGTGGATGAAGGGCCGGAGCGCGCCGAGCCGGTACTGCTGCTGCATGGCGAACCGTCCTGGAGTTACCTCTATCGCAAGATGATCCCAGTGATAACAGCCGCTGGATATCGCGCGGTGGCGCCCGACCTGATCGGCTTTGGACGGTCAGACAAGCTGGTTCACAAAGAGGATTACTCGTATCAGTTTCACGTTGGCACTATCCTTGGATTCCTGTGCGCGCTGAAACTCGAGGCGGTCACGCTGGTGGGCCAGGACTGGGGCGGCCTGATAGGACTGCGCGTAGCGGCCGAGAATCCCGACCGGTTTTCGCGGATCGTGGCTGCTAATACGGGCTTGCCCACGGGTGACACGCCGATGAGCGACGCCTTCCTGCGCTGGCAGCAGTATTCGCAGACGGTCCCCGATCTGCATGTGGGCGGCATCATCAAGGGCGCGTGCAAGACCGAGCTATCGCCTGAAGTGATCGCCGCTTACGACGCGCCGTTTCCGGACGACCGGTATAAGGCGGGCGCGCGCGTATTTCCCACACTGGTCCCCACGCGTCCGGACGATCCCGCATCGGCTGCGAATCGTGCGGCGTGGGAAGCCCTGAAGCGCTGGGAGAAACCGTTCCTCACGGCTTTCAGCGATGGAGATCCGGTAACCGCCGGTGGGGACCGCGTCTTCCATCGTCTGGTGCCCGGCGCACAGAATCAGCCGCACACCACGATTGCGGGCGCGGGTCATTTTCTGCAGGAAGACAAAGGCGAAGAACTGGCGCGCGTCGTGGTGGAATTCATGTCCCGCACGAAGGCCTGAACGTGCCACGGTTGCTGGCGTTTTTGCAGACCGACTGTCCCACCTGCCGGGTGATTACGCCCTACTTGAACACGCTGGCTCGCGATGGGGTTTCCGTCACGGCGATATCGCAGGACGATGCAGCCGCCACGCGCGAGTTCATCGAGCAAATGGGGGTTGTGTTTCCGGTACAGGTGGACGCGGACCTGAGCGAATCCCGGCGCTATGATCCGGTGGCGGTTCCTACTCTGCTGCTGAAGGACGACGCGGGCCGGGTACTGCGGTCCGAGATGGGCTTCGATAAAGACGTCCTGAATTCCCTGGCGGAAGCGCTGGGACACGGGCCGGTGGCGACGCCGCACGACGGAGCGCCCGCCAGCAAACCCGGCTGCATGTCGAGGCATCGCGAGGCGGTGGTGGAAGGCGCATCGGCGCCCGCGCTGAATCTCTACGCTCCGCGCGGAGCGGCGGCGTCGCAACTCACGGTGGCTGAGGACGACGATCCCTATGAGTACTGCGCGCGCGAGTTCGGCGATGCTCTGCCCGTGGTTCCACCCACGGTGGAGCGCGTGGCGCGAATGGTGGCCACGCTGGATCCACGGGAAGTAATCGGGCGCATTCCGCCCAACTATGGCGAAGCCACGGTGGAGAAGATCGCCGCCAATGCCGTGATGGCGGGCTGCCGTCCGGAGCTGATGCGAGTCTTGCTGCCGCTGGTGCGGGCCGCCTGCGACGAGCGCTTTAATCTGCACGGCGTGCAGGCCACTACGCATTTCGCGGCTCCGCTGATCGTCGTGAATGGTAAGGTGCGCGGGGAACTGGGATTCTGGAGCCGGCAAAATGTCTTCAGCAACGTGGCTCGCGCCAACAGTACGCTGGGCCGGGCGCTGCAGTTGCTGCTGCTGAATGTGGGCGGCGCGCGGCCGGACGCCATCGACATGTCGGCGCTGGGGAACCCGGGAAAGTTTTCGTACTGCATCGCGGAAAACGAAGAAGAGAGTCCCTGGGAACCGCTGCATGTGGAACGGGGGCTGACGCCGGATCAGAGCGCCGTGACGCTGTTCGCGGGTGAGCCGCCGCATGGGGTCAGTGAGCACACCGGCCGTACCGCGCGCGCGGTCTTGAAAGCGATCGCCGCCGGCCTGGCCACTTGCTGGAGCTATCGATTCTGCCTGGGCTTCGAAGCGCTGGTAGTGCTCTGCCCCGAGCACGTAAAGACCATTCAGCGCGAAGGCTGGAGCAAACGCGATGTGCGGGACTTCTTGTTCGAAAACACCGGCGTCCCGCTGCGGGCGTACGCGGATGCCGATGGCGGCGAGGGTACGCAGTACGTACACTTGTACCGGCAGGTGACGATTGACGGCGAGCCGTGTTACCAGAAGTTTCGGACGCCCGAGTCGATTCACCTGGTGGTTGCGGGCGGTACGGCGGGCAAGTTTTCGGCGGTGATCGGCAGCTGGTCGGCGGGACCGCGCGGCAGCCAGATGGTGACGTATCCGGTATGAGGAGACTCCGATGCCTGTAATTCTGGTGGATCCGCGAAATGAGACGGCGCGCGAGGCGGCCCGCCCCGCGCCGCGACTTGAGTCGCTGACCGGGAAGACGCTTGCGCTACTCGATATCAGCAAACCCGGAGGCAGCATTTTCCTCGATCGGCTGGAACGGCTCCTCAAAGAGCGTTACGGCGTAGCGCATGTTATTCGCGAAATGAAGCCGACGTTCGCCAAGCCGGCGCCGGACGTCATGATCGAAAAGCTGCGCAGCGTACACGCCGTGGTGGAGGGCCTCGCGGATTGAGGGTCCTGCACAACGTGCAGTTTGCACGATTCGTTGAAGCTTGAGAATCTGGGGATTCCGTCGGTTCCGGTGGCCACGAATGAATTCATGACCGCCGCGCGGGCGCAGGCCGCGGCGCTGGGCCGGTCCGATTATGACGCCGTATACGTCCCGCACCCGATACAAGATCGGACGCCGGAGGAAATCGCGGCGCGCGCCGACGCCGTGCTGGATGAAATCGTCGCGAGGCTGACCGGCGGATAACGTAGAATTTTAGAAAGGGAGCATATTGCCGATGTCCATACAAGCAGAAGCGGGCCTGATTCTAAAACTGTACGAACTGCGCCGTGAGGAAACGCTGCGCAAGGCGCGCGACTGGTATCTCCGGGAGTTTTTCCCGGAATCGATGGAAGAGTTCAATAAGACGATGTTTGGCGCGCAGAGCGGCTATTTGCGGATGGTGGTCACATACTGGGATATGGCCGCGGCTCTAGTCAACAGCGGAGCGATCAATGCGCAGTTGTTCAACGAAAGCAACGGCGAGCACATCGGCGTGTTCGGGAGGATCGAGCCGCTACTGGGAGAGATCCGAGCCGCCATTGCCCCGACATTCGCGGCAAGTCTGGAAAAGCTGATTGACGCCACGCCGGACGGCAGGAAGCGCACCGCGGCCAATCGTGAACGGATGAAGGCAATCCGCGCACAGCTTGCGTCACCGCCGGCTAAGACATAGCCTGTTGGAGAAGCACTTGAGCTGGCAGCCCGAAGTGGACGAGATCCGCCGCCGCGAGGCTCTCGCCCGGCAGATGGGCGGCGAAGCGAACATCGCTCGGCAGCACGCGGCGGGACGGCTCACCGTGCGCGAGCGCATCGAGCGGTTTTTGGACCCCGGATCGTTCCACGAGACGGGCGCGCTCGCGGGCAAAGCTCAGTACGACGATGTGGGCGCTCTGGCGTCCTTCACGCCTTCGAACTTCGTGGCGGGAACCGGGCGCGTGGATGGGCGGCCGGTAGTGGTGGGCGGCGACGACTTCACCGTGCGCGGCGGCGCGGCCGACGCCACCATCGGCAACAAGATGGGACACAGCGAGAAGCTGGCGCGCGGACTGCGGATTCCCATCGTGCGTCTGGTGGACGGAACCGGCGGCGGCGGTTCGGTCAAGACTATCGAGGACATCGGGCGCACCTACGTCCCGGCGAATCCGGCCTGGGATCACATTACGGCAATGCTGGGCGAAGTGCCGGTGGTGGGCGCATGTCTGGGTCCGGTGGCGGGCCTGGGCGCGGTGCGTGTTGTGACATCGCATTTTTCGGTGATGGTGAAGGGTTCGGCGCAGCTTTTCGTGGCCGGGCCGCCGGTGGTGGAACGCGGCGTCGGCGAGAAGGTATCGAAGGAGCAGCTGGGCGGATACGAGATTCATGCGCGCGGAAGCGGAGCGGTGGATAACGAGGTGGACAGCGAGGATGAAGGCTTCGCCGCGGTTCGCGCGTTTCTGTCCTACCTGCCGTCGAGCGTCTGGCAGACTCCGCCGCGCACGGAGTTTCGAGATGACCCGCATCGGCGCGCTGAACAGCTGATCTCGGCCATTCCCCGCGATCGCCGGCGCAGCTACGACGTGCGCGCGATCCTGCGGCACGTCTTCGATGCCGAATCGTTTTTCGAGATTGGGTTTTACTACGGCCGTCCCCTGGTGGCCGGGCTGGCGCGTTTGAACGGATTTCCCGTCGGCGTGATCGCCAATGATCCCAAGCAGGGCGGCGGCGCTCCGAATGCGCCTGCATGCGACAAGATGATCCGGTTAGTGGACCTCTGCGACACATTCCACATCCCGGTGGTGAATTTCGTCGATAATCCCGGCTTTCTCATCGGCACCGCGGCCGAGCGCGCTGGAACGGTGCGGGCCGGATCGCGAGCGCTGGTAGCGGTCTACCAGGCAACCATGCCGTGGATCTCTATCCTGCTGCGGCGCTGCTACGGTGTCGCGGGCGCCGGTCACGGCAATGCGCAAGGCTTGAACTTGCGCTACGCGTGGCCGTCGGGCGATTGGGGATCGCTGCCGATTGAAGGCGGCGTGCAGGCGGCCTATAGGCGAGATATCGAATCGTCGCCCGATCCCAACGCGCGCCGGCGCGAGCTGGAGGAACACTTGGGGCGGTTCCGATCGCCGCTTCGGACAGCCGAGGCGTTCGGCATCGAGGAAATTATCGACCCGCGCGATACGCGTCCGCTGCTGTGCGAGTGGGTGGAGTCCGCATATGCGCTGCTACCCTCCGAGTTGGGTCCGAAAGGGAAAACGTACCGACCATGAGAGCCTGGCAAGTACACGCCTGGGGCGAACCTGAAACCATGACGCTGGCCGATGTCGCCCTGCCGGAGCCGGGCGCGGGACAAGTGCGCATCCGCAATCGCGGCGCCGGACTGAATTTCTTTGACATCCTGCAGGTACAAGGAAAGTATCAAGTGAAGCCGCCATTTCCATTCACTCCTGGGGCGGAGGTGGCGGGTGTAGTGGATGCGGTGGGCAGCGGCGTGACTCAGTTCGCGGCCGGCGATGCGGTGCTCTCGCTGTGCAATCAGGGCGGATTCGCGGAGTACACGGTGGCGGACGCAGGGCGCACGTTTGCCGTGCCGCGAGGGATGCCGCTCGATTTAGCGGCGGGCGTGCCGGTGGTCTATCAGACGTCGTATTTCGCGCTGAAGGACCGAGCCGCAATGAAGCCCGGTGAATGGCTGCTG
>JAYTVY010000038.1:0-4016 GCA_043743755.1 Bryobacterales bacterium
AAATGATCGCGCGTACCACAGCGGCCTGGAGCTTTCGTCGCCCGCCGGAATGCGATCGGCCCAGTATGCCGGCGTCCCGCTCATGCGTTCATCCGCGCCGCCCTCGGAGCCTGCCAGCGAGAGCGCTCCCACCACCGCCCAGGTGGCGCCGATGCCTTCGCGGGAGAGCAGCTCCAGCAGACGGTGATGCGTGTCCCTCGCGTTCGGATACCGCGCTTCGAACTGGCGTTCGCCGATGATGTCGAAGTAGCCCCAGATCTGTTCGGTGTCGATGGAAATAACGGCGGCTCCCCGGTTCATACTTTTTCCTCGATTGCGTGTAGCCGGATCACGCCTTCGCCGCCATCCACGGTGATCATTTGGCCTTCCATAATTCTCTTGGTCGCCGTTTGCACGCCCATTACCGCCGGGATTCCAAATTCGCGGGCGATGATGCTGCAATGGCTGAGCGGGCCGCCCGTGTCGGTGACCAGCCCAGCCGCCACCGTGAAGGTCGGCGTCCAGTCCGGCGTCGCTGCGCGCGTTATCACGATGTCGCCTGCCTGCAGCCGTCCGAAATCCGAAGCCGAGGCGAGAATGCGTGCCCGTCCCGTTACGCAGCCCGGACTCACCGGAGAGCCATGCAGGCAGTTGCCGCGGTCTTCCCGCGACGAGCCCACCACCAGGCCCTTCAGCACGTGCTTGATACGGCGCGAGATGGTCCGCGGCGCACCTTCCATCGGAATCATCGGCGGCGCGGAAAGCTCTTTCTGCCGGTCAAACGCCGCCATGCGTTCTTCCACCCGAGTGCGTGTTTGCGGATTCATGATGCCGGCGGCCAGCGCCACCAGGTCGCCCCATTCAAGGAAGAACACCTGCTCGGCCCTGTCCAGCACGCCGCGCTCGGCGAACCTTGTTCCGAATTCGAGCATCGTCCGGCGAGCCAGCGGCCAGCCCGCCAGCGCATGAAAGAATACGTCCTCGCGAATGGACGCGCCTTCCCGCGCCCAGGCCAGAGCCCACGCGAAAATACGCCGGCGCAACGGGTGGCTCTTCAGCTTTTCGAAAACGGATCGCTCCGTGCTCTCGCGTTCCGCCCCTACTCGTTCCTGGCGCTCGGAAGGATCCGATGCCGGCAAATCCAGCCGGGCGCGAACGCTGGCCAGCGCCAAAGCGGGATCGTCGGCCGGAGTCGCCCACAGGTAATCCTGATTCGGCGTCATGTGGCCAAACCGTTCACAGTACCCGAGCAGTTGTCCCAGCCATTGACGGCCCTCCGGACTGCGCTGCAGTTCCCGCAGTGCGCCCGTCTCGCTCACTCGAATTGTCCCGCGCACTTCCGGATTCGCTAGCGCCGCTTGCACCAGTTGATACTGCGCCTGCTCCGCGTGAAACACCTGGCTTTCGAAACCGCGCAGGAACGCTACCGCGTCGCCTCCCGCCAGCGGTCGCACCAAGGTCTGAAAAATGCGTTTGAAAACCGGTTCCAGCACCACCCACGCCCGCGAAGCGCGCACCGCGTTGTCCCAGGCGCTGGCATTGAACTCCAGAATCCGGTCCAACTGGATCAGCAGTTCGCGATCTGTGGCGCCCTTCCGGTCAAAGTTCCGCAGCCCGGCCAGGGCCGCCGTTTGCGCGGGCAGCACTTGTTCCTTCCACCACGGCGCGGCCTTGCGTCCGGCTCGCCAGTAATTCAACGGGAGCAGCAGCGCACCGAAACCCAGCTTGTAATCCTGGCGCGAATAGTAGTGCCCATTAATCACGGCCATGGTGGGCGCGGGAGTAAGGACACCCATCTCCGGACACTGCGCGTCATGCAGCGCGACGATGCGTGGCAGTTGCGCCGTCGCGTATAGAGGCGACAGCGCGGTGGGCAGATACTCCGGCAATCCGCCTCCACCACGGCGCACCCAGATGGCGCCCGGCACCGGACTCCGCCACGCCGCTGTGTCGCGCAGCGTGGTGATGGGCCGCGATTGCAGGATGTGCAGCTTCCCCTCATCGTCCAGCGACCATTCGATATCCTGCGGCTCTCCGAACTGGCGCTCAATCTCCAGCGCGTGCTGCGCCACTTTGCGAAGCTCCGCTTTGTTCAAGTACCCCGCGCGGTTTTCGTGCTTGCGAACTTTAAAGCCCTGCTTGCGCAGTTCGAAATGTTCGGGCGTGATCTGTCCTGAAACCAGCGCTTCCCCCAGGCCGGGGCAGGCATCGATGGCCAGCGTATTTCGGTCGCCCGTGACCGGCTCGGCCGTGAAGATGACGCCCGAGGTACGCGCGCGCACCATGCGCTGCACTATCACTGCGATCCCCAGTCCGTCTTCCGACACGCCCATGCGCGAGCGATAAGCCCGCACGCGATCGCCTTGGAGCGACGCCCAGCATCTCAGCACCGCTGTCAGCACTGCCTCGCGCCCGGATACGTTCAGCACGCTCTCCTGCCCGCCGGCGAAGCTGGCATCCCGCCGATCTTCCGCCGTCGCTGAGGAACGCACCGCTACCTCGCGGTCCGCCCCCAAGGCGTCATATTCGCGGCTGATCTCTTCGCCAACGTCCCGCGGCATCAAACCATTTCCGGTACACCACTCGCGGTATCCGCCGGTTGTGACCACGAACCCTTCGGGAACCGGCATTCCCGCCTCCGCCAGACGCATCAGGTTGTGGGCCTTGCCTCCGGCGTCTTCAATGGAAGCGGCCGGGTTGCTTCGAAGAGGAAGGATGTACTGGTCAGTCATGGATTATCAACTTGCCTGCCGCACTAGCCGCAGCATGGAGAACTTTATTTCATAGGTCATGAATACGGGCGCGTAACAGAGCAGGAACAGAGTCATGCGCATGGCCGGCTCGGCGATGGATCCTTCCATGCCGGGCAGCCAGCTCCCCAGCGGGATGGCCTGCACCAGCGCCCGCAGCGCGATGCATGCGGCGAATGGAATGTAGAGCGAAGTGATGAATCGCAGCGTTCCCGCGATCGCGTGGCCGCAACTGGCGCGTGCGACAAACAGTTCCACGGTGGCCCAGACAGCGGCGGTCGCCAGCGTGCACCACGCCGCGCCCTCAATTCCGAATCCCAGCAGCAACACGGCTGCTTGCGCAATCGCCGCGATCACGATCGCCCCCGACAATAGCCGTGTAATCCGCGGCAGCATGTTCGATGCCACAAAGAACGAATTGATGCTGAAGTGCAAGGCGACAAAGAAGAGCGTCCAGAGTGTCACCTCCGCCGCGCCGATGCCCGCCGTATACTGCGGCAGCAAATTTCGCGTGAAGGCGCCGATCAGAAATGTTCCCGCGCCCAGCAGCGGCGGCAGCAGATAGCAGAACAGCCGCGCCGGAAGCTCGTAAAAAATGGCTACTTCGGAGAACGAGCCCGTTCTACCGAACTCTTTCATCAAATGCGGCGACAGCACCTGCGAAACCCCTTTTTGCCCCAGCACTATCGCGAAGTCCATCACCAGGATGCTGATGCCGTAGAACCCCACCGCCGTCGGCCCCAGAAACAGCGCGATGACGAAAACATCCACGCGTCGCAGCAGCTCGTAGCCTGCTTCGGTCAGCGAGAACGGCACGCCCACCCGCATCAAGTCCGCGATTTCCTTGCGGCTGATGCGCAGCTTGAATGGAACCGTCTGGCTGCGCAGCAGAAACAGCGCGGTGATAATCAATGCCAGCGAAGTCGCGATCCCCAATCCCGCGAGTCCCAGCAGCCGGCACAGCGCCGCGGCCGCCACCAGGTCCACTACGGAGCGCAGCAGCATCTCTTTCGAGCGGATCATCGACTCATGCCGCGCGGCCGCCAGTTCCCGCAGGAAGTAGTACGGCTGCGTGACGCCCACCACGATCGCCAGGAATCGCAGCGATAGCCGCACGTTCGCGTCATTCACCATGAAGCTAACGGCAAGAATCACAACGCTCACGGCGATGCCCAGCCAGAACAGGAAGCCTCCGGCCACCGCCGCATTGCGGTCGGCTTCCTCGCTATTGCCCTGCCCCGCCAGCATGGGAACGCGGATGGACATGCCGCGCAACACTCCCGCCCG
>JAYTVY010000039.1:0-5044 GCA_043743755.1 Bryobacterales bacterium
AGAGAGAAAACGAAGGCCGGAGGGGAGCTGTTGGGGAGGCTCGAAGCCGGAAGATGCGGCAGCGGCCAGAACGAACCCCCACTCGCCGAAGGAGGGAACATACACGTGATACGGCCAGGTGCGCAGACCCGCCTGCTTCAGCGTTTCATTGATGCACCAGTAGGATTCGCGGGCGAACAGCGGTGACGTGCTTTGGACTACCAGCAGTCCGCCGCCGCTAAGATGACGCGCCAGCAGGCGATAAAACGTAGTGGTGTAGAGCTTGCCGAGCGAATAGCTGGTGGGATCGGGGAAATCGACCACCACGAAGTCGTACCGGTGGGCTGCGGGCGTATCCAGCCATACGAAAGCATCGGCGTTGACGACTCGAACCCGGCGGTCGGTGAGCGAGTGACTGTTCAGCTCCGAGAAGACTGCATGCCGGGAGAACAACCCGGTCATCTCAGGATCCAAGTCGACCAGCGTTACGTGCTCCACGGCTGGATACTTCAGAATCTCGCGGACTGCGAGCCCGTCGCCGCCGCCCAGCACCAATACGTCGCGCGCGCTCGGCCGCGCCGCGAGGCCCGGATGGACCAGCGCCTCATGATAGCGGTATTCATCGCGCGAGCTGAACTGAAGATGCGTGTTCAGGAACAGCCGCAGGTCGTCTTTCCATTTGGTGAGGACGATGCGCTGATACTTAGTGGTCCGGTTGAAGATCACCTCGTCGGCGTAGAGGTTATTGTCGGCGGCGGAGGAGATGCGGTCAGCCAGGGCGATTCCGGTTCCAAGGATGGCCAGCACAGCGAGCGACCCCAGCCGAAGCAGGTGAATTCGCGCCAGCTGGTCGCGAAACAGCCAGGTAGACCATAGCGCAACCACCGTATTCAGAATGCCGAAGACCAGGGCCGACCGGACCAGCCCCAGCCGCGGGACCAGCAGCAGCGGGAACAGCAGCGAGGCGCCCAGGGCGCCGAGGTAATCGAACGTGAGAACATGCGAAACCAACTCGCGAAACTGAAACCGATCCTTGAGAATGCGCATGAGCAGCGGGATTTCGAGGCCCACCAGGATGCCCACCGCGATCACCACCAGATAGAGGATGAATCGGAAGGCCTGGGTATAGGCGAATGCCAGAAACAGCAGGGAGGAGGAGAACCCGCCCACTAATCCCACCATCAGTTCAATGCCGATGAAACGCGCGACCAGGCCGCGCTCGAGAAAACGCGACAGCCAGCTCCCGATCCCCATGGCGAAGAGATAGCTGCCGATGATGGTGGAGAACTGGAACACGCTATCGCCGAGCAGATAGCTGGCCAGCGTCCCGGCAATCAGCTCATAGATGAGCCCACAGGCGGCGATCAGGAAGACTGAGATGAAGAGGACAACCGCCACCGCGCTTACAGCCTAGTGGACGGCGGCGGCGATGATCATGCACATGCCGATGGACATAGCGCCCACCAGCACCGCCAGCGCGACATTTTTGTCCTCCACGATCTCCTTCCAGAGATGATATGGCGTAAGCTTGTCGATCACTGCGAACGCCAGGACGAAGATAACGATGCCGAGTGCTGCGTAGACGACGGCATTGAGCAGGGAGCCGGGGTGAAATTCGGTCATGTTCTATTTGCCTCCGATGTATCGGGGATAGCCGTAGTAATGCGAGCGGTACGCGCCGGGGTTATCGCGAACGGTTCTTGGTACTACCTTCTGTTCGTTCACCTTGTTGAAGCCCATGCCGGTGTATCCAGCATAGCCGGTGAACAGCATAACCAGACCGCCATAGGCGAGGAACAGAGGATTTCGTATCATGTTTGGACTCCTGCGCTAGCCGCAGCCGCTCCATAATCGCTTTCGCGCCAGCGGGCGGCCTCAAACTGTCGCGAACGCCAGCTGACCACGATGGGTGGGATCAGCAACAAGATGCCCGCGAGCCAATACCAGCCGTAAGTGGGGACATCACGCCGGACTTTGATATCGTACGCGACGGAACGCCGGCTGGTGCTGCTCATTTCGGGCTCGATCCTGAAATAATACTTCCCGGGCGGGATTCGAGGGATGACGACGCTGTCGCGAGGCTTGCCTTTTTCATCGTCATCGCTGGGGTAATAAGCGACCTCGCGGCCAAAATCGTAGGCGTGGCCCGTATCGTCGTTGATGAGTGCGAAGCCGAAGAAAATCCAGTCTTCCCGGATATCGGTGTTGATGGATAGCTGTATGTTCGAGGTATGGCCGGGAAGATCGAAGTCGTGGGTAATGACCGGCGCCGATTCAGAGGGCGTGACCGTCGAGCCGACGGTTCGAGCGGCCGGCGTATACCGGTATGTCTCATGAAAGACTTCTTTGTCCATCTTCAAGCTGGAAAGGAAAATCGCGATCAGGATGAGGGCGATGGTGAGCCAGAGCCACGTTCTCCAGGCGGAGCCCGCCTTGCCAGCCACAGGCGAGGGTTGATTGGCAAAAATTCCCTGGGCTGGCGGAGGCTGTCCTGGAAGCTGAAAAGCCTGCCAGACCTGCTGTCCTGGGGTGTATTCGCCCAATGACCATGTCACTTCGTTGTCTGTGTCTTCCGACGATAGGATGTACGGCGGAGCGATGTAGTCGATAAACTTGACGGTTTCCCCAAGGCGCACCTGCCACGGAAACTCGCCGAGCACAAAGGTGGTTGTGGCGATGCCGCTATCGAAGAGGCGATACGTTCGTTTTTCGGCAACTACGTCGCGCTTGCCGCCGGGAAGAGCGTGCATGACGTGAACGAAATTCCAGTGGCCCTGAAACCCGGTGAGATAGCGGAAGCCGTAATAAGGATTGAAAAGCAGGTACTCTTCCCAGCTATACGCGTCCTCGTCCGAGCCGGCCTCGCGCACCTGAAAGCCAATCACTTCGTAGACCCGCCCGTTCCATTTGCCGCGGGCGCCCAGCGGAATCGCCGGTTGGATCCGCTGCTTGATCTGAACGGTTTGCAGGATGTGCAGCAACGGCGAGGTGGCATCCAAGACCGTGAGACACTGCGGGCAAATCACACTCAGCGTGTGAGCGAAGCCGCGGATTTCCACCGGCCCCCCGCAATTGGGACAGAACATCGCGGCCGCCTTGGCCACCGGAGGAGCGACGAACGGGCTGCCCATCAGGACCAGCCCTCGAACTGGCGCAGATTCTTGAAGTGCAGGTCGTCAAAATCGACGGCGCGGCCGAGAAACAGCAGCGGAGGGGAATCGCTGTAATCGATGGTGGCAAAATCGCCATTCGTGGTGCGCAGGTCGGCGAACCTAACGTCGGTTTTGTCCCAATATTGAAAGGGCAGCTCGCCCTGGACGCCCTTGTAGTGCGCCGTGGTGGTGGATGTGGCGCGGTATGCTTTTCCGTTCCAGGTGAACTCGTGCCCGCGCTTGAGCTGCTTGGGCGCCGGGAGCGCTTCGGGAGCCTGGGTCCAGAAGGATACGTCGTATTCAAGCTGGGCGTCGGCCAGCCAGCCCGTAGTGCCGTCGCTGAAGACGATGTTCCATTCGTTCCAGCCCCCCTGGTCATACTCGTACAGGATGCGGCCAACCACGACAAAAGTCTTGTTCTGATAAGTGCCTTCGGTTCCGATTTGTATGGGCGAACTGTCGGGCGGCAGGTCGGCCACCTCGCCCACGCGCTGCAGGTCGATGTCGGTACGCACCAGGATGGAACGGCAGAATTCGCAGGTGGTCTGAACGGCGCTGGACCACCTGAAGACGATTGGAGCACCGCAGCTGGGGCAGTTCGCTGTGGGCGCGCTCATTCTTGATGGTAAGGCCGGTCAATGCGACGGATGCTGACGTGCGCGGCAGCGAAGTCGCGTTTGAGCAGGGTCTCGAAATCGGCGTCGGGGCGCGGCCGGCAGCAAAACAGGTTCAAGCACAGCGACCCGTATTCGGGAAAAGTATGGCAGGCGAGGTGGGACTCACGCAGCAGGCTGAGGCCGGTGATGCCGCCGGCCCCCGGAAATTGATGCCATTGCGCTTCGCCCACGGCGTGCAGAGAAAGCACGCGAGTGAGCTCACCGAAGAGCGCCTCGAGCTTCGCGATGGCCGACAGCGACGCGGGGTCGCAGCCGTGCGCTTCAATCACCCACTCGACGCCGCTCATCTTATTGTTGGGCGCCTCCACACTCGGGACAGAATTTGGCAGGCCGGGGAATCCGGTTGCCGCAGTTCACACAGAACTTGGATTCCGCTCCAGCAGCCGGCGCTGTGCCAGCCGGAGGCGCGGGCGCGGCAGGCCCTCCGCCAATCGGCGGCACTGTGCCTGTGGGACCGGCTGGACCGCTTTCGCCGGGCTTCATCGCATTCATCACCGTCTGGCCCATGGCGAGACCGGCGCCCAATCCGACGCCGAGGCCGGCTACGCCGCCTCCGCCCTCGTTCGCAGCGGCGATCGGTATCGAGTTCGCCACCTGGAATTGGGTGAACTTACCCATGTCGCCAACCATGGTCATGCCGATGCGCGTATCGAGCAGCTTCTGCAGCTCTTCGGGAAGCGATACATTCTCCACTACAAAGCTGTCCAGCGTGAGGCCCAGATCGGCAAAAGTCTGCTTCAGAGCTTCGGACATCCGCGAACCCAGCTCCACCTGGTTGCCCGCGAGATCGAGAAACGGGATCGAGCTGTGACCGAACATGTCGGTCATGCGGCCGATAATGGTGTTGCGCAACTGGCCATCGAGATCGGCGACATGGTAGATGTCGCGCGTGCCGCTGACTTTGCTGTAGAACGTCTTGGCGTCCGAGAGACGGTACGAGAAAATCCCGTAAGCGCGCAGACGCACTGCGCCGAAGTCCTTGTCGCGGACCGTGATAGGCGTCGCGGTGCCCCAGCGCTGGTTGGTCTGCAGGCGCGTAGAGAAGTAATACACATCGCTCTTGAACGGACTCTTGAAGGCCTTGTCCCAGTTCTTCAAGTAAGTGAGGATAGGCAGCGTATTGGTGTTGAGCGTGTAGAGGCCGGGGCCGAAGACGTCGGCAATGGCGCCTTCGTTCACGAAGACAGCCGCCTGTGAATCGCGCACGGTCAGCTTGCCGCCGTTCTGGATTTCCAT
>JAYTVY010000040.1:0-6731 GCA_043743755.1 Bryobacterales bacterium
ATATCCACCAGCGCCCGCGTCAACTCGAAGACGTTCATAAACGTCGGGGATGGCAGGCCAGGAGGGACGCGCATGGAGTGCGCGTTCTCCCGATAGCGCTCCATCCGATCCTCTCAGATCCGATGACAGTGGGCGGGTGTTAGCCTCGCCCCCCAACCCAGCCACAGCGTAGCCGTATGGCTGAATTTCGGCGGTACGGCCCCTTTTGTCCGAATCGGTCCGAAGCTACCCGGAACTGCCCGATTGGCTACTGATGGCCCCCGCGCCTCTACCAGAAGCAAGTCTTAGGATAACAGAGCGGGGACCGGCTACTTGTGGATGGCGGCGCCGATGCGGTGCATCCAGGCGAGTTCGGTTTCGGTCATGGGGCCGAGGTCCAGGGCTTTCAGGCCGTCGAGCGTTTGGTCGAGGGTTGCGGGGCCGGTCATGCAGAGGTCGACGCTGGGGTTGGTGAGGGCGAAGCGGTAGCAGTCGGCGGCGGTGGGGATGCGCTCGCCCGCTGGGACGCGTTTGGGATCCAAGAGCTGACGCCAGCTGGTGGCGGTGTACGCGACGATGCCGGGGCGGGATCCGTTTACGGGGAGGTGCGGGAAGATATCGGTTTCAGCGCCAGGATGCGCGGCGTTGTAGCGAACATGGAAGATACCGATCTCGGCGGAAGGGGCTAATTGCGGGACCAGCGGGCGGTGGTGGGTGGAGATAGCGATGTGGCGGACCAGGCCGCGGCGCTTCAGTTCGAGTGCCGCGTCCATGATTTTGCGCGGTATGGCCCGATTCCACAAGCCGAGGAGGACGACATCCGCGTAGTCGTATTTCAAGTTGCGAAGAGCGCGCTCAATGCTCCAGCCCACGAGGGCGGCGATGCGTGAATAGGATTGAAGCACCAAGGCGACGCGATCGCGCTGGGAGCGCAGATTGCGAAGGCCGTCGGCGAATCCGCCCTTGCGCATGCTGCCCCAGTACAGATAGTTCACGCCGCGCTCGAAAGCCTGTTCGACGGCGGCCGCAGGACAACCGTAGCTGGCTGCCAGGCCCAGCCGGCAAACGTCCAGCCCGGTGCGGCCGAGCGTGGTGCGTTCCCACGTACTCATGGAGCTAGTATAGGTACTTTGCGTTTACGAAGATCGTAAATGTAGATGGAGTAGCCGATCTTTGCGATTGGAGTCTGTTCGCGGAGCCAGCGGTACTTGTCATGAGGCACATACAGGCCGAATAGCGGCGTGACGCTGGCCATGGCGACGCAATCGAGCGCGGCGCGGGCCAGGGTTTCCTCCTTGCCTGGCAAGAGCGTGCCTTCGATCCCGTAGTGGACGGGCATCGCCAAGCCGAAGTAGATGCCGCATACGTCGTGGATGTTGCGGGCCTCCAGCCACTTTTTTAACTTCTTGGTGTCCTGACCCCAGTCGATGTTGGATTCCAGCAGATAACGCGGGCCTTGCGACGGTCCTCCGGAGAGCACATTAAAGAAAGCCAGGTAGTTGGGATAAACGGCGGCGGATTCGAGGATCAGAAGGAAGAGGCAGATAGCCGTCAGCCATTTCGGGACATAGCGAACCAGCGCGACGGCGGTCAGTATGAAGAGCATGGGATAGAGGGGCAAGAGGTGCCGTACTCCAAGGTCGAGTTTCGAGTGCAAGCTGAGCGCGAGGTAGACGCTTGCGGAAACCAACAGGATCAGGGCATCGAAAGACGGCTTCGGCCGTTTCCAGAGCGCCATGGCAGCGGCGATGGCGATTAGCGCGAGGAGGCCGGCGGGGGATTTCAACGCAAAGGCCACAGGGAAGTAGTACCACCAGCCGTTATGCGAAATTTGGCCAAACAGATAAGCGTCGCGGCCGGCAGAGTAGTTATTCATGACGTCTTGCAGCCCCGGCAGGAACACGCCCAGGTGCCCCTGATACAGCAGCCCCAGGACGAGCACCGCTGTAGCCGCGGTAACGGGCACATATTTCCAGACCGGACGCCGGATTAGAGCGAGGATCAGGAACACCGGGATGAGAAAGAGGGCCGAGAACTTACTTCCGAGGGCGAGGCCGAGCGCGATACCCGCAAGGGCGAAACTTCCAAAGGTATTTCGCGTAAGCGCGCGACCCCAAGCGATACATGCGAGGAAGGAGAACAGGGAAACGGCGATGTCCGTGGTGACGTAGCGGCCGTGCGCGATGACGTTCGGGTCAAACACGAACATGGTCAATGCGACCAGCGCCGCGGTGATGCCGAAATGACCGCGGGTCCACAGCGCGATGCTCAGTCCAAAAAGCGCGGTGAGCAGGATGGTTGCGCACCGGGCTGGAAAGAGGATGGCGTCGGCGGGAAGACGATTGCGATACAGGAAAGTTGCCCCGAAATCGATCTGGCTATGCGTTTCCCACAGGACCGGGTCTTCCGGGAAGAGCCGCAGGTTCATGAACAGCAGCGGCGCCGCGCAAAGCAATTTGGCCAGCGGCGGATGCTCGGGGTTCATGCGATAATCGCCGGTTTTCCAATAACTCAGGCCGGCGGCGAGATGCGTGGACTCGTCCCAGGTTTGCGATTCCTGGCGGCTAGAAGCCACCTGCAGGATGACGAGTATACCGAGTAGCAGCGCGGTGAAAGGGAAGAAGAGCCGCGAGATGGGGAAGTCCTTTTATCCGCCGATGCCGATATATTTCCAGCCGAAGCCGGTGAGGCGCGCGCGGTCTAGCGCATTGCGGCCATCGAGGACAATCGCCGTGCGCATGCGGGCCGCCAGCGTGTCCCAGGGGAGCTCGCGGTATTGCTGCCACTCGGTGACCAGCACCAGCGCGTCGCTATCGTCGAACACCTGTTCGGCTTCCTGGCAGCAGACCACGCCGATATCGGAGTGCTCCTGCTGGAAACGTTCGAGAGCCACGGGATCGTGGACCTTCACTTTGCAGCCGCGCTCGATCAGTTTGCGGGCGATATCGAGCGCCGGGGCTTCGCGCAAGTCGTCGGTATCGGGCTTGAACGCAAGACCCAGCAGTCCGATGGTGCGGCCTTTCAGGATCTTGAGCTCGGTGAGCAGCCGTTCCACCACATGCTCGCGCTGGCGGCGGTTGATCTCGCGGGCAGCCGAGACGATAGGCATGCTGAGGCCGTATTCGCTGGCCGTGGCGACCAGGGCGGCGGTATCCTTGCCGAAGCAGGAGCCTCCCCAGCCGATGCCGGCCTGCAGGAAACGAGTGCCGATTCGGGCGTCGAGTCCAATGCCTTTGGCCACCTGTGTGATGTCCGCGCCGACGCGTCCCGCGAGATGGCCGATTTCATTGATGTAGCTGATTTTCAGAGCGAGGAAGGCGTTGGCGGCGTACTTGATCAATTCAGCGGAGGCGAGGTCGGTGGAGATCAGCGGAACCGCGCCCAGATTCTCGGGGCGGGGGAGGAACGCAGGCGGCGTGAAGGTCTGGTCAAGAATGGGCCGGTACAAAGTGTAGAGCGTCTCCAGCGCGCGGGCATCGTCGGAGCCTATAACCACGCGATCTGGAAACAAACTGTCGTGCAGAGCGGTGCCTTCGCGCAAAAATTCCGGATTGGATGCCACTGAGAACTGGCGATCGGGCTTGTGGCCTCGATGCTGCTCGAAGGATTCGCGCAGCAGAGAGCCGACCCAGTTGCCGCTGCCGATGGGCACCGTGGATTTATTCACAACCACTGTATAATCGGCATCGAAATGCTCCCCAATTCCCTGGGCGGCGGAGCACAGGTAGCGCAGATCGGGGGCGCCATTCACGCCCGGCGGCGTACCGACAGCGATGAAGACCACGTCAGAGCCCGGGATGGCTTCGGCATAATCGGTGACGAAGCGCAGATTGGCTTGGGCGGCGGCCAGCAGTTCGGTAAGGAAGGGTTCGAAAATCGGCGTGCGGCCAGCGCGCAGGGTGGCGATCTTCTTCTGGTCGGAATCCAGGCAGGTAACCTTGTGTCCTAAAAAGGCCAGACAGGCGCCCGTGGTGATGCCGACATATCCGGTACCAATAATGGAAACGCGCATTAGATATTCCGCTATCAACGTAACACGGCGAGGGCGTCAGAAATGGTTCTGATGGAGGTCCATGCGGATGCGTGCGCCGCGGAACCGGACGCCTTCGTTCTCGAGGCGGATGCGCTGCTCCATACCGGCTTCGCCGGGCAGCAGGATCTTGCCGCCGGCGCCGATCACGCGATGCCAGGGGAGACCCCGAGCGTTCCGTAGCGCCCATACGACTTGCCGGGCGGCGCCGGGGAAGCCGGCGGCCTCGGCGACCTGACCGTAAGTGGCCACCTTCCCGCGCGGGATGCGGCGAACCGTATCGCGAATGGGCTGGAACATGGATTAATTCTGCATTAACGGCGTGTCCGGCGGGAGGGGAGCCGGCGTCTCACTTCCGGGAGGCCTTATGAACGGGGTGCTGGCAAGAACGGTGATTGGAACGAGTGCGCTGCTTTTGGCGGCGGGCGCTTTCGCGCAGGGGTACGAACGGGAGCGCGGGTATGGAAGGGAACGCGGCTACGAGCGAGGCTACGGCGGAGGGTCGCCGGTGGAAAGGGCGATGTACGATCTGAACCAGGTTTCCTCGTATGGATACCGCAACCGGGGCGATATGCGCAGGATCAACAAGGCTCGTGAGGAGTTGCGCGAGTTCGAGCAGAAATTGGCGCGGGGTCGGTTCGACAAGGGAGAGCTGGACGATGCGATTGGGGCGATCCAGCACGTCGTGAACAGCAACTGGATTTCGCCGCGCGACGCTTCGGTGCTGCAGGAAGATTTGTATCGGTTAAGGGAGTTCCGGGAGCAGAGCCGGTACGGGTATCGGCGGTAGAGGGGGGCCGGGGCCGGAGCCGGCCGGGGGGCCGGCTGCGGGCCGGGGGGCCCGCCCTACGGAGGGGTTGGGTTTTTCAAGAGGATGGCGACTAATTCGGGGTCGGAGTCGGCGAGGACGTTTTTGGGGATGTAACAGTAGCCCTTTTCGCCCCAATCGCTACCCCACGAATTTTTGACGATGAAGAAGTTGCCGGTGTAGCCGACAATCAGCATGGCGTGGCGGCCGTGCATGCCGCTGGGAGCTTCGGCGGCATTGAACTGGCCATCGCGTCCGACCTCGCTGAAAGAGCTTCCTGTATTCATGGCTACATGTACGGGACAGCCGGCGCTGAGCACTTTCTTGACGTCGTCAAGGGCAATGGGCAGCGGGACGCCTTGCAGTTTGTGGCGTTCGGCGTCGGCGGCGAGTTGATCTTCGCGAGTCATGGGGCGAGGGCGATCGTCCGGCCAGAAATCCTGGCGGCAGGTGCCGTTTTGCACCAGCACCTGACCTGGATCGGGGCCGCCTACCGTGCCGTCGCCGCCCTTGAAAGCATACTCGTAATCCTGCGCATCGCCCTGCATGCGCTGAAATTCAAGCATGGTATAGCTGGGCGAAAGACGCGGGGAGGGCTGATCCAGAATATTGTTGGCCATCTCGGTTGCGTGGGTCCAGGCGAAGGCCGAGCAGCGTGAAGTTTGGAGCTGATCGCCGATGGGCGTACAGTACTTGCGCAGATCCACGGCGTCTTTTTCCGCGACATTGGCGAACGCGGGCGGCAGCGGCTGCGGCGGAGCGATGTCACCCTTGGGCGGCACGGACAATTCCAGATTGCTGGTGTCAATGCCTGTGTAGCGGGCGCGCAGCATTTCAAGGATGGCCGCCGTGACGAAACCGAAGGCCACCAGATGTCCATCGCGTTCGAACAGATGCACGTTGTCTGAAAGTCCCGGGGACATGCGATCGAATTCGCGATCAAAGCCGGGGTCTTCGTAGGGAGTGTAGCCTTCCGCCTCTTTCTGGGTGAAGAGAGTATCGCCGAAATATTCGTCGCGTCCGAACAGGTTTTGGGCGGATTCCTTGTAGTCGCCGGGGGTCCAATCGCCGGTGTCGTCCTCGAAGTCATCGGCGTCGGCGTCGGGATAATCATCGGCGCTGCCAAAAACGTCGTCGTCTACTGGAGGGAGGTCGTCTTCGCCGCCGAAGTATTGGTCCAGGTCTTCATCGTCACCGTTATCGCCTCCGTCTCCACCGCCGGCGCCGTTGGCCGCGACAGCATCGTCATCCTGCTGATCTTCATCGCCGGGGGCGTCGTCGTCCTGATCGGCGTCGTCATCATCGGCGTCATCGTTATCATCGGCGTCGTCGTCGTCATCGCCGCCGCCGTCGTCGCCGAAATCACCAAAATCGTCGTCATCCAGGCGATAGCTGAAACGGGGATCGTCGTAAGGCATATGGGAAACTAGTAGTGTAGCAATGTCGCTCGAAGAGTACGTCCGAAAGCGATCTTTCGACAAAACGCCGGAACCCAAGCCTGGCAAGGCCGCCAAGGCGTCACAGCAGCCCCGATTCTATGTGCAGCGGCATGACGCCACGCGACTGCACTACGATTTTCGCCTGGAGATAGGCGGCACGCTGGTGTCCTGGGCGGTGCCCAAAGGCCCCAGCCTGGAACCGCTGGCGAAACATCTCGCGATGCACGTGGAAGATCATCCGCTGGAATACGGGACCTTCGAGGGCAACATACCCAAAGGCCAGTACGGGGGCGGCAGCGTGATGCTGTGGGACCGCGGAACCTGGGAGCTTCTGGGGGATGCATCGGCGTCCGATCAGATCAAGCGAGGCGACTTCAAGTTCCGTTTGCACGGCGAAAAACTGAAGGGTGAATTCGCGCTGGTGTTGATGCGCGGCCGAGGCAAGGGCAACGAGTGGCTGATCATCAAAAAAAAG
>JAYTVY010000041.1:0-6582 GCA_043743755.1 Bryobacterales bacterium
AGCGCAGCATGCCCGAGTTCAAATCGAAATCCGAAAGCAGGACATTCGTGTTGGCGATTCGCGACAGCGCCACGGCCGTGTTCAGAGCCAGCGTCGATGTGCCCACTCCCGCTTTCGATGGCAGGAATGAGAACACCTCGTTCGTGGTCTCGATCTCGGTTGGATTCGCTTTCAATTGATCCGCCAGGCGCGCCAAGGAATCCCGGATCTGGATGCGGTCGAACGGCAGCGACGCAAACTCTCTGACGCCGGCCCGCATCAGATCCAGCAGAATCTGCGGGTCCACCACCCGGCTGATGGCGACTATCTGAATACCCAGCGCATGCTTTTCCAGCTCGCGGATTACTTCGCTGGCCTTTTGCATTGAATCGATGCTCAAGAACAGCACCTGGGGCGCATGAGCCCGTATAAAGCGCAAAAGTTCCAGCGAGTTAGGGTAGTGATCCAGCGAGCGCGTGATGTTGGTGCCGCCGATGTCGGCTAACACCGCCTGCAGGCGGTCGTGCAAATCCACGTCCGGACATATGATGATGCCACGCAACATGCGAAGACACTCCTAGGCATAGCGTACTTAGAGACGGGTCGCACCACAATTGAACTTTCGTACTAAGGTGTGGCGATGCCTTTGGAGACGGTCAGTCAAACACCTTAGAGCGGCTAGACCGTGGACGTGCAATTCGGGCAGCGCGTCGCCTTCAACGGAATCTGGCTCAGGCAAAACGGACATTCTCGAGTGGTTACCGCGGCCGGAGCCGCTGGCCCCCGCATACGATTAGCCGCCTTCACAATCAGGAAAATAGCGAACGCCACGATAATGAAATTGATCAGCGTATTCAGGAACAGCCCGTAATTCAGCGTCGGAATGCCTTTCGCTTTGGCCTCCGCAACGCTCGCCACTGGGATCGATGACAGATTGACAAAAAGGTCGGCGAAGTTTGCCTTTCCGAACAGCAACCCGACCGGGGGCATCAGCACATCGGCTACAAATGAGGTAACCACCGCGCCGAACGCCGCGCCAATCACGATGCCCACCGCCAGATCCAGCACGTTGCCGCGCATAATGAAAGTCTTGAACTCTTTGAGCATCCTGAAACGCAAGCCTAGCATAAGTGCGCTAAGATTGCCGGTATGGCGAAGGAAAATCGGGGCCTGATCGAAGTGCGCTGTCCATGCTGCAATGCGACGCTCGAGATCGATCCAGAGCTGCGCGCGGTGATCCGTCATAAGGAAGTGAAGAAGTCTCCGCCCATTGAAGACATGGCCGCCGCCGTGCAAAAGCTCAAAGGTGAGGAAGCCCGCCGCGCCGAAGTGTTCCAGAAGTCCTTCGATGAGCACAAAAGCCACGCCAAAGTCCTCGAGCGCAAATTTGACGAGCTTCTGAAGCAGGCCAAGGAAAACCCCGATGAACTCCCGGCCCCTCGCAGGCCGTTCGATTACGAGTAGCCTCTTCTGTTACAATTCTTGCAATCATGAAGCATACGCGCCTATGGCTCACCGGCGGTTTCGCCGTGCTGCTGTCCCTCGGATTCCTGCTGACGCGCGGCGATGCGCAGCCCAATTCCGTGAAGAAAATCGCGGACGGCGTCTGGTTCCGCGAAGGCGACATCATGGGCCAGGGGCACTGCAACAACGCCATCATCGAGATGAAGGATTACCTGATCGTGGTGGACGCCAACTTCCCCTCCGGCGCCCGGGCGGTGCTCGAAGACGCTAAGAAGCTCTCGTCCAAACCCGTTAAGTATGTCTTTGACACGCACCATCACGGCGATCATCTCTACGGCAATCCGGTATGGACCCAGCAGGGCGCCATCACGCTGGCCTATGCCGGCGTAGCCGAGGAGTTGAAGCGCTATGAGCCTGGCCGCTGGCAGCAAACGGCCAAACAGCGCAAGGACGTCGGCGAGCTGAATCGCGAAGTTCCCGAGCCGCCCAAAGAGACGTTCACCAAGAGCCCGCACATCCTCCAGGATTCCACGCGCCGCGTCGAGTTCCACTTCTTCGGTTGGGCCCACACCCGCGGCGACGGCTTCGTATATCTGCCCAAGGAAAAAGTGCTGTGTACCGGCGATGCAGCCGTCAATGGTCCGTACAACTACACCGCCGACGCCAACGTCGGCAATTGGCCCAAAGTAATGGAAGCGGCTCAGAAGCTGACTGTGGACCATGTCCTCCCCGGCCACGGGCCCTCCGGCGGCAAGGAAATCCTGGAAGGCCAGAAGCAATTCATGCTCGCCCTCCACGCCGCCGCCCAGGCCGCCATCAAGGACGGCAAGAAGGCCGAGGATGCTCAACTTCCCGGCAGCGTTAAAAATTGGGTAGGCCCGTTCCTGAAGGGCCAGCTAAAAAACGCCGCCGAAGAAATCACCGAGGGCAAACCCGCCGGCGCATTACCTCACAACTGATGCCTGTGCCGCCGTCTTCCATTCCGTGACGAAGCGCCGGTCCAGCCGAAACCGATCCTTTTCCTTCAACCGGAACGTCCCCACATAAGGACGCGTCTCCAGCGGCAGCAGCTCCATCTTCCCGCCTCGCGCAGGCAGCGAATATTGAACGCCATCCTTCCACCCGTTCTGCCCCGTCGAAAATTGCAGTGAAATCGGTTGCCGCATCCGATCCACTTCCAGCGTGTCAAAGCGCAATCCTAGAAAGAATTCCCGCTCGGGCCAGAATCGCTGCTCCAGCCGCATGATCCTTCCATGTAACACCGTTCCCGCCCTCAAGATCGGTTTCCGCCCTTCATCGAGCACAGGCTGGACCAGCGTTCCTTCCACCGGATCACCCGCGGCCGCCGTTGCGGAATCAATCGCCGCGCTCAGTGCGATCTTCAGCACCGCGCCCTCCGGAACCTTCACCGGCTCCTTCTTTACGGAGCTCTCCACGCTTGCCGCCGGATCGTCGAACCGCAGCGTTGACTCCCCCAGGAATTGATGGCAAGCCCGGTAACGCGTCTCATTGCGAGCCTCGCTCCCGCCGGAACTGAGCATATGCAGCCTGGTCACTTCCGGCAGCATGAAATCCGCGCCACCGATGCGGACCCTCTGATACTCCATTTCCGAGCCCGCGCTGCAGACCTCGGATTCCCAGGGCGGATCCACAATGTCCACGGTCAGCCGCATCAGGTCGCCTCTCTCCGCATCCGCCCAGAATTCGCCCCCGAACGCCAGCGTCTTGCGAACGCCGCCCGCGATCTTGATCTGATAGTGGCTCGCCGCGGCCGGCACGCGATAGGTGAATTGCGCCAGCTTGCGCCCACCCTCAACGCGTTCGCCCCGGTATACAAATTCAACGCCGGTCTCAAAAAAAATGTTCCCGCTGAACGCGCCGAAATCTCCGCTTCCCGATAAGCCGTCTCCTACCAGCGCATCGATATCGCCGGTCTCAAAATGCTCCCCGCCCGCCCACGTGAAAATCTCCGACTTGCTCGCAACCGTCACGTCCAGCCTCAGCCAGTTCTTTGATAACAGCTCCCTGGCTGGCCGTTCCGGGTGCAGGTTCGCTTCCGCGAGATCCCCGCAAGACCTCCACCTCGGAGGTACTTCTTGAAATCTCGAGCGCTCGATTTGCTGCACGCAGGTGAAATTCGGAAGCCGTTCGACATTCTCCTTTACTTTTCCGCGGACCTTCGACAGCAGCGCCGCCGAATCCGCATCCGCTCCCAGTATCGTTGCGGTTAAAACTGCCCAGACCAATGCTGCGCGAAATACCACATGTATACAATATCCGACCTTCTGAATCGATCCCGTGCAACTGGCCTTTCGGCTCACTTACGATGAGAATTGCCATGCCCCTCGAAATCGAAGTGAAGCTCCCTTTGCGCGAAACTCCCAGCGCCGTCCGGCGAACGCTGCGCAATCTCGGCTATCGCGTGCATGTGGCCCGGGCGTTCGAGGTGAATCTGCTGTTTGATACCCGCGGCCGCAAGCTGCGGCGCTCCGGCAAACTGATCCGCGTCCGCCGGATCGGAAAGCACAACCTGCTCACGTTTAAGGGCGAGGCGCGCCCATCCAAACACAAAACTCGCGAAGAGGTCCAAACCGAAGTGTCTGATCCGCGCGCTCTTCAGACGATTCTCCATCAGCTCGGTTTCCACCCGGCCTTCCGTTATGAAAAGTACCGGACCGAGTTCCACCGCCCCGGCGAGCCCGGAGTGGTAACACTTGACGAGACGCCCATCGGTAATTTCATGGAAGTGGAGGCGCCACCCCGTTGGATAGACCGGCGGGCGCGCGAGTTAGGGTACTCCAGCCACGATTACATTACGTCCAGTTATGGCCGCCTGTACCTGGAGTGGTGCCGCAAGCACCGGGTAAAGCCTTCAGACATGGTTTTCGACAGCAGGCATCGGAGAAATATCTGAGTTCCTTACCGAAAAATAGCCTTAGTCCCGATGAATACACTTGTGCCGTGTGGTGCTCAATGCTATTCTCATCTCGAACTGTTATGATTGCGAGCGCCATAGTTGCTTCACTTTCGCTGGTGTTGCTGGTCTATTGGTTTCGTTACGTCTGCGTTCTCATGCTGGCCGCCAGACCTGCGAAGGACTATGCCGGACGCGTGGCTGCCGCGAATCACTTGAATTTCGTCAATGTGAAAAGTCACTTGGCGGGCGCGGTGGAAACGCAGCAGCTGGATCGCCTCCAAAAAGAACTTGATCGCGATTATCGCATCGTGACGTCTCTGCTTCGTCAGGGGGCTTCGGTTCGCGAATATGAAGTTGAGCAGAAGCTGCTCATGGCCTATTTCGGCGCCATGAAGGCCGCCTATATGATCCTCCGCCGCCTGCGCCCCGACGCCTGCCGCATCGCCCTCCGCGAAATGACTGACGTCGTCGCATGGTTCGCCGCCCGCAGCGGCGAACTAACTGCCGCCTGCTGAAGCCGCCTTCCAAATCACGGGCTACAATGAAGTGGTGCCCACCGACTCGGCCCTCACCTTCGCCACCACTCAACTCGATCAAGTCCGTCGCGAAATCGGCAAAGTAATCGTTGGACAGGAACACGTCGTGGACGGCCTGCTCACCTGCCTGCTCGCCGGCGGGCACGTGCTGCTGGAAGGCGTGCCCGGACTCGGCAAGACCACCCTTTTGCGTACTTTGGGCCGCGTCCTGCATCTTAAATATTCCCGCATCCAGTTCACTCCGGACCTGATGCCCGCCGATATCGTCGGCAGCATGATTATCGAAACCGATGACCGCGGCGGCAAATCATTCCGGTTCCAACCCGGACCCATCTTTGCCAACCTCGTGCTGGCCGATGAGATTAATCGCGCGACGCCCAAGACTCAATCCGCGCTGCTTGAGGCTATGCAGGAACGCACCGTCACCAGCGGCAACACCACCCACGAGCTGGACTTGCCTTTCCTCGTCATGGCCACGCAGAATCCCATCGAGATGGAAGGCACGTATCCGCTGCCCGAAGCGCAGCTGGATCGCTTCTTGATGAAAATCGTCGTGGATTACCCTTCTCGCGCCGAGCTTAGCCGCATCGTCGATCGCACGATTCACCGCGATGATGAAGAGCCCCAGCGGATGGTGGATCGCGACACTATTCTGGAGCTGAAAGCCGTCTGCAAGCAGGTGTTGATCGCTCCCCATGTTCAGGATTTCGCCATTGACCTGGTGATGGCCACCCAGCCGGGTACCGAGTACGCGCATCCACTGGCCGAGAAATACATACGCTACGGAAGCTCCCCGCGCGGCGCGCAGGCGCTGGTGGAGTGCGGCCGCGTGCTGGCGCTGATGCGCGGGCGTTTGAATCTGAGCGCCGATGACCTGCGCGAAATCGCGCCCTCCGTCCTGCGCCACCGCATCATCTTGAACTTCGATGCGCACGCCGACGGCCAGACGCCCGATACCGTGCTGACCAAAATCATCAGCCACGTCAGCTCCGCCGCGGCGGCAAGGTGAAGCCGGTAAGGTGAAACCGCAAGAAGTCTTTATCGACAGCGCGTTTCTGCAGAAACTCGAGCGGCTTGCATTGCGCTGGCAGAAGTCCTTTCCCGGCCTGGTGGGCGGCCACAACATCTCGCATTCCGCCGGACCGGGCCAGGAGTTCCTGGATCATCGCCACTTCCATCACGGCGACGATCTGCGCGCCGTCAACTGGCGCGCCTATCTGCGCCTGGACAAATTGTTCCTCAAGATGTTTCAGGTGGAACCCCGCGTCCCGGTGCGCATCATGCTGGATTGCAGCAGCTCCATGCAAACCGGCGAGCTCGCGAAATTCGATTACGCCCGCCGTCTGGCAGCGGCGCTCGCTTATGTCGGCCTGGTGCGGCTCGATACCATCTGCCTCCAGCCTTTCGCCGCCGAGTTGGGCGATTCTTTTGTATGCTCCGGTGGCCGCCACCGGTTCATGCCCGCTGTCAATTTTCTCAAACAGCTTCAGCCCGGAGGCCGCACCGATTATCTCCGCCTGGCGCGCCAGTTTGTCGGACGTTACCCGCAGCGCGGGCTGCTGATCGTCATCTCCGATTTCTTCGACGAGGGCGGCTGCGAGCGTCCCCTGCAATATCTCGCCGACTTCGGACATGAGCTGTCCTTGGTCCATGTGTGGAGCAAAGAGGACCGCGTGCCGCCCTGGG
>JAYTVY010000042.1:0-4529 GCA_043743755.1 Bryobacterales bacterium
AATGAACATCGAGGTCAGCAGGGAAGACCAGTGGAAGCGGTAAGGAACAATTCCGTAGTGTCCGATGAACAGGCTCAGCGGATCGCGGCGTCCCAGCTCGGGGTCCTGCAGGCTGAGCTCGTAGACGAACACCAGGACGTTGGCGGCAATCAGCAGTAAAGTTACGATGGCGGGCGAAGTGGTCCGCTCCGAGCTGCGCAGCGGGATCATGAAGCGGGCCGGGCGCCGGCGCGCTGTTCGAAGTCGCGATGCGCGCGCCGCTCGGCGCGAGCCATCAATCCCAGCGCTTCCCGGATGGAAGCGATGCCGCCCCGGGCGCCCAGCGCGGTGCAGTTCAGCGCGGCCATGGCGTTCGAAAACTCGAGCGTCTCGCGCAGGGGCATGTTCTGCAAGACAGCATAACAAAACGCGCCATGAAAGACGTCTCCGGCGCCGGTGGTATCCACGCAATTGACTACGAACGCGGGCGAATAGAGAAACGCGCCGTCCATTCGCGCCAGCGCGCCGCTGGAGCCCAGCGTCATGGCGGCCACGCGCATGCCGTATTCTTCCTGAATCATTTCCAGCGCCTTGAACGGATCGCGCTCATTGGTCCACTGCGTGGGGAATTCCGAGCTGGTCACCAGATAATCCACGTTGGGCAGCACGCGCTCAAAGCCGTGATAAATGGTGTCGACGTCCAGCACTACGGGGATGCCATTCTCACGCGCGATGCCGGCCGCTTTGGCTACCGCGGGCGTGTCATGCGCATCTATGTGCAGCATGCGCGCGCACGTGATTTTCTCCGGCGTAATGGAGGCCGGATCCAGCCGCAAACAATCGGCGCGCCGCCACAGCACGGTGCGCTCCCCGGTGCTGCGGTCGATCAGGATATAGGCGGTTTGGTTAGGACAATTCGGGCGGACCTCTACGTCGTCCAGATCGATCCCAGTTTCGCGCAGGCTGTTGAGCTGGACGATGCCGCGTTCGTCGTCGCCCACGGTTCCAATGTATTTGGCGCGCAGCCCGAGATGCGCGCAGGTAACCATCGCGCTGGCCACTTGCCCGCCGGGACTGAGGATCTCATCTTCGAATGCGACCTTGCCGGCGTACGCGGGGAAGTGCGGCAGGACGATGAGGGTGTCGGTGGCGTTCAGGCCAACGCCGACAATGTCGAAAAGAGGCATTACCGAATAGGATACAAGCCCGCTTGTGGGGCGGCCCCCCTGGGCCGCGCGGAGCCCCCTGGCTCCGCTGGTGGGGGGTGGTAATAAAGCTGGGGGGGAGCCAGCCGGGGTCTGGCTGCGGGGCAGGGGCCCCGCCGTACAGCGGCTAGGGGTGGAGGGAAATGAAGTGGAGGACGGCCTGGGCGATGAGGTCGTCGTCGTGCCACACGTCGACGATTTCGTTGATGTGGTTTTTTCCGGGGACGTAGACCAGCTCGGACGACACGCCGGCTTTGCGTAATGCGGCGTCGAATTCGCGGGCCTGCGCGGGCAAGGAAGGGTAGTCGTTTTCGGCGTACTCCACCAGGAACGGGGGCGCGCCGGGGCGCACATGCGTGATTGGCGATGCGTTCTCTTTGTCGTCATTGAAGCCGGGGATGGCACGGACGTCATACACGCCGCTCAACGGCAGCACGCCTTTGAGATTCGGCCAGAACTTCGGAATCAAGCCCACATAGGCCGCCAGGTGGCCGCCCGCTGAATGGCCGGCGACGTAGATACGTTTCGGATCGCCGCCGTATTCGGCAATGTGCTGGATGGTCCATTCCAGCGCGGCGGTTGCATCTTCGATCTGCGCGGGGTGCGGACTGCCGGGCATCAGGCGATAGCTGGGCACCACCACGCCGATGCCGGTTTTGGCGAAGCGGTTGGCGAGCGCGGGATACTGCGCGCGGTCGCCACTGCGCCAGGATCCGCCATGGATAAACAACAGCACGGGGAAATTTTGCTTGCCCGCGGGAAGATACAGATCGAGTTTGTGTTTGGCGAGGTCGTCCCGCTCTATGTAGCTAATATCTTTCTTCGCCTCGACGCCCGGGGCCAATTCCGGCGGGCCGCCTTTCCACGCGCCGGTCTCGGGCGGAGCCATGTAGATGGCGCCGCTGTAGATCCAGGGGCGCTCCTCGCCGTCGACGCTGAGCCATGCTTCCAGACGATACGCGCCGGTTTCCTTGGGCGCGAAGGTCATCTCCGAGCCGGTGGATTCGGACACCACCACGCCGTTGTGAATCAGCTTCAGCTTCGCCGGCACGGGAAGGCGCGCCACGATGACGGTGCCGCGAGTCATGGGAACCTGATCGCCGATGGCGTAAATGCCCAGGTTGTTGCCGCCGACGAAAGTGAAACCGGATGGATCACACAGCCAGTCATGCGCAACATAGGTGCGGCCCTTGCGCAGCGATTCGCGAATGGACGGCTCGGTGAGCTCGCGCGCCAGAATGTGCGTGGAGACGTCGCGGAAGCTGACTTCATACGGATCGAAGACAACGCCTCGGTAGATCTGGTTCTGGTGCGAATCATTGGCCGCGATGGCGGTGAAGGGATGTTTCGCCAGTTCCTTGTCAAAGATCGCGAAGATGGACGGCCAGTAATCGGCCTGAGCGCCGAATAGCTCATCGGGATACTTCTTTTGCGCCTCCACCAGGCGCGCCCATTCGGCGGGGTTGGTCATCGCGCCCTTGAAATACTCTTCGAACTCCTTTTCATCCTTGGCGTCGGTGTGGCGATTGTAAATCTCCATGCCTTGGAAACCTTCCGAGGATGGGTCGGGCGTCTCTTCAAGATGCGAGAGGAAGCGAAGCTCGTCTCCGGGCAGAGGGTAGCGCAGCAGGTGATCGTCCTCGGACCCGGGGATGAACAGGACGCCATCGCGCAGGCCGCGCCAAGTGTCGGGCTTGGGGCCGCGATGGTCCGTGAACATCACCACTTGCACGTTCGCCGCTTTCGCTCCAGCCAACACTTGTGGACGGGTGCCTTTGGTGTGGTCGGCATCCTCGGCGTGGACGTGCATGACGGCACGGTAATCGTAGTAGACGCCCTGCCAGGCGAGCTTCTTGCGCTCCGCGGCCAAGCGCTCGCGGGCCTGATGGGTGGCTTCCAGATGAGCGGGGGCGAGGCGCTCGATGGTGGTGTATTTTCGACCGGGGGTGAGGGCGGCCGCATAGAGCGCGACGGCCGACAACAGGATTGCGATGCGACGGAGCATGGATTCGTTTAGTGTAGCGCGGGGGGGACAGGGCATGGCCCTGTGATACGTTATTCGTTACTTTTTGGGGATAACGTAGACGAAGATGGAGTGGGCGTGAGAATCGTCATCGGCGCGCTCCACCTGTTTGGCCTTCCAGCCAGGGACGGCGTATTCATAGGACACGACGCGCGCGCCGGGTTTGAGCATTTTCTCCAGGCGCGGGCGAAGCAAGCCGTTGGATTCGGTCATCAGGTAAAGGGTGACCACGTCAGCGGGTGACAGGTCTACTTGCATCAAGTCGCCCTGGATCACTTTGGCTTCGTTTTGCAGACCGAGCTTGGCGATGCGGTCAGTCGCCTGTTTCACGAGTGGCTCGGAGATTTCCACACCGACTGCTTTGGCCCGGAATTTCTGGACGGCGGTGATCAGGACACGGCCATCGCCGCTTCCCAGATCGTACACGGTCTCACTGGGTTTAAGGTCCGCAAGCTCCAGCATTCTGTCTACAATGCGTTGAGGAGAAACGACATACGGGGCCAAGCTGTTGGAGTAGGACCGCGTCCGGCTCTGAGCGGAAGTGGACAAAACCGCCATGATCATTAGAATTGCAACACGCATAAGCTACTGACTTGAGATGGATGCCGACGTTCTTTCGTTCCTTGATTTTACGATACGGGAAACCATATCGGAAACCGAATGCCATAGATCCTTCGGCTTGCTAATGGTGTATTCGTATCCCCTCAGGAATTTTACCGTATGACTGATGGCATCGCGCCAGGGAATGGCTTGCGGATTCAAGTTGTAGTTCATGTAGAAGACCGGGTAGTCCACCCCGACGACGTCCCGCAGGCTCTCCTGGCTGACGTTGGTATCCAGCATGACCTTGGGACCGGCAAAGATCAGCGCATCGGGATGCTCGACGCCTCCGATAGGGACTTCGCGATGAATCAGATCGCACAGAAATGCGGTATCGCCGTGCTTCTCGCCGAGGCGTTTCAAGTCGATGGTACCGAGATTGAGCGACGCGAGAGCTTTGCCGAGCGCGGGGAAATCGATGCGGTCGGCTCGCTCCTGACGGTAAAGCACGCGCTCTTCTTGCATATTAAAGGCGACCAGCGAGAATTTTCCAATGCGCGGGTCGCGTGAGATGCTGCGCAGGATGGAGACCAGGGCTACCGTATCGACCGGCTCCATGCGGGGAGCGAGCGAACGCTGGGGAGCGAAGTTGACCAGCACTTTCACGTTAAGCAGCGATTCGGGAGCGCGCTGCACCGGCGCCTCCTCATGGAACTGCTCGGGGCTCTCGCGCTGGATGACGCCGGGAGCGATGGCCAGTTCCATGGGCCGGTCCTTTGGAG
>JAYTVY010000043.1:0-3344 GCA_043743755.1 Bryobacterales bacterium
TGTGTTCGATGCGCCGCGCTTCCCCGTACGCGTAGTGAAGCGATTCGGCTGGGCACACTCGCTGCGCTTCAGCCCCGATCTGGCCGAACGCTTCCGCGCGACGCCTGAAGACTGGCCTTTCGTGATCCACCTCGGCGAAGCCACCGACGCCGGAGGTGCGCGGGAGATCTATCGTCTGGACGAAATGGGCGCGCTGACGGATCGCACGGTACTGGTCCACGCCGTGGCTCTGGATCGCGAGGGTCTCGATCTGGTCCGCCGCCGCGGCGCGTCCATCGTTTGGTGCCCCTCCTCAAATCTGTTCACGCTGGGCCGCACGCTGGAAGGCGGCGCGCTCGAGGGCGTTGCGCTGGGAACGGATTCAGCGCTCACAGGCGCCGGGGACATGTTGGATGAGATCGCAATCGCCGGCGGCGACTATCGCATGGTGGCGTGCAATGCCTCGCGCATCCTGCGGCTCGAGAATCGTCCTGACGACTGGATTGCCGTTCGTGAATTCGGCGAGCCGCCGGTGGCCGTAGCCATCGGTGGCAGGATTCGTCTGCTCTCGCCCGAGCTCCCGGCCGATTCCGCGGGCTTTCACAAACTGCACCTGGAGGGACGCCGTCCGGTCCTGGTGGATGTGGACATCCCCGCCCTTTATGCGGAGACCAGAGCAATCCTCGGCGATGAGATTCGCCTGGCGGGAAGGCGAGTGCTGCCATGACGGATCGCATCGAACGCCTGCCGGTCCTCATCCTGTTTCCGCATAGCCGCTGCAACTGCCGCTGCGTCATGTGCGATATCTGGAAAACAGACACCATCCAGGAACTCTCGGCAGGCGATCTTGAGCGGCACGCCGAGGACATCCAGCGGCTCGGCGTTGAATGGGTGGTCTTTTCCGGCGGCGAGCCGCTGATGCATTCGGACCTTTTCCGCCTCTGCGCGATGCTCCGCGCGCGGAACATCCGGCTCACGTTGCTGAGTACCGGTCTGCTGCTGGAGCGCCATGCAACTCGCATCGTGGAGCACATCCACGATGTCATTGTGTCGCTGGACGGTCCGCCGGACGTGCATGACCGTATTCGCCGCGTCCCCCGTGCCTTTGACTTGCTGGATGCCGGAGTGAAAGCCCTGCGGCGGCTCCACTCCACGTTCCCCGTGGCCGCGCGCTGCACTGTCCAGAAAGCCAACCACGCGCGCCTGCGCGATACCGCCGATTCCGCCCGTGAGATCAGCCTCGATTCCATCTCGTTCCTTGCCTGTGACCTGGAATCGACAGCCTTCAACCGCTCCAGCGTTTGGCCGCGGCAGCGCCAGGACGAGGTGGGCCTTACGGCGGAAGAGTGCGACGCGCTGGAAGCCGAACTGAAGAACCTGGCGGACCCTTTCGTCGTCGAGAGTCCCGAAAAGCTGGGTCGCATCGTTCGCCACTTCCGCGCGCACCTCGGATTGCAGCATTACGAATCCCCGCGCTGCAACGCCCCCTGGGTCTCCGCCGTTGTGGAATCGGATGGCACCGTGCGCCCTTGCTTTTTTCACGCCCCTATCGGCAGCCTTCGCGACGCATCCCTGATTCATGTACTGAACGGTGCGCCGGCGGTGGCGTTTCGCGAAGGCCTGGATGTGAGCGGCAATCCCGTCTGCCGCAAATGCGTATGTTCCCTCTACCGGGAGCGACAATAGACACATGACCGTCCGCGCGCCGCGAGGCGTCCAGATTACTTGCAAAGGCTGGCGGCAGGAAGCCGCGCTGCGGATGCTCATGAACAATCTGGATCCCGAAGTCGCCGAAAATCCCGATCAGCTGATTGTTTATGGCGGCACCGGACGCGCCGCACGGGACTGGCCGTCCTATCACGCCATCGTTCGCGCGCTCCGCTCTCTTGAAGATGACGAAACATTGCTGGTGCAATCCGGCAAGCCCGCGGGCATCTTCCGCACGCATCCAGAGGCGCCCCGCGTCCTCATCGCAAACTCCAACCTTGTCGGCCACTGGTCGAATTTCGAGGAGTTCCACCGCCTTGAGCTCCTCGGCCTGACCATGTACGGCCAGATGACCGCCGGAAGCTGGATCTACATCGGCAGCCAGGGAATTATTCAGGGCACGTTTGAAACGTTCGCGGCAGCCGCGGCGAAGCACTTCGGCGGCTCGCTGCGAGGCAAGCTGATCGTATCGGGCGGAATGGGCGGAATGGGCGGCGCTCAACCGCTGGCCGCCACCATGAACGATGCCTGCTTCATCGGCGTCGACGTCGATCCCCGGCGCATCGAAAAGCGCCTGGAAACAAAGTATTGCGACCGCATGGCCTGGACCATCGACGAAGCGCTCCGCATGGTGGATGAAGCGCGAGCGGCCGATCATGCGATCTCCGTCGGACTTGTGGGTAACTGCGCCGATGTGCTGCCCGAATTCGTGCGTCGCGGCATCGTTCCCGACATTCTCACGGATCAAACCAGCGCGCATGATCCGCTGCAGGGCTACGTTCCCAACGGGATGACGCTGGAAGCCGCGCTCCAGCTGCGCTGCGCCGATCCGGATGAGTATGTGCGCCAGTCCATGCGCGCCATGGGCCAGCACATTACCGCCATGCTGGCGCTGAAACGCATGGGCGCGGTCACCTTCGATTACGGGAACAATTTGCGCACGCAAGCCAAACGTGCCGGCGTGGAGGACGCTTTCGAGATTCCCGGCTTCGTTCCCGAATATATTCGCTCGCTGTTTTGTGAGGGCCGCGGCCCGTTCCGTTGGGCGGCGCTATCGGGCGCTCCCGGCGATATCCACATCACTGACCGGCTCGCGCTCGAAATGTTTCCGAACAATGAGGTCCTCGCACGCTGGATGCGTCTCGCGGCCGAGCGCATTCAGTTTCAGGGTCTGCCGGCGCGCATATGCTGGCTCGGATACGGCGAGCGCGCCGAGTTCGGCCTCGCCATAAATCGCCTGGTCCGCACCGGAAAAATCGAAGCCCCCATCGTGATCGGCCGCGATCACCTGGATACCGGCTCGGTGGCTTCGCCTTATCGGGAAACCGAAGCCATGCGCGACGGATCCGACGCCATCGCCGATTGGCCGCTCCTCAACGCGCTGGTCAATACCGCCGCCGGCGCGACGTGGGTCTCCATTCACAATGGCGGCGGAGTCGGCATCGGCTACGCACAGCATGCGGGCATGGTGGTGGTGGCCGACGGAACCGATCTGCAGGATCGCTGTCTTGAGCGCGTCCTGACCACCGACCCCGGCATGGGCATTCTTCGCCACGCCGATGCCGGATATGAGCGCGCCATCGAAGGGGCGCGCGAACACGGCATTCGCCGCCCCATGGATGAAGAGGCCCCATGAGCGCATCCACCTGGCCCTCCCC
>JAYTVY010000044.1:0-4167 GCA_043743755.1 Bryobacterales bacterium
GGTGAGAGCGCAGTTGTATTATCCGTTCGCGCAAGTGCCGGACACGCTGCTGCGGCGCTGGTCTGAGCTGATGTCGATTTCGGTGCGCACCAGCATCGCGCCGCTGAACGTGATTGACGCGCTGCAGCGCCAGGTGCGCGGGCCCACGAACGATCAGGTGCTGTACGAGGTGAATACCATCGAGCAGCTGGTGAAGGATTCGTTAGCGCGGCAACGGTTTCTGCTGGTGCTGTTCGGAGTCTTCGCGGCTGTGGCGCTGCTGCTTGCCTGCATCGGCATCTACGGCGTGCAGGCCTATTTGACCAGCCAGAGGGTGCCGGAGATCGGCGTGCGGATGGCGCTGGGGGCGAGCGGGCGCGAAGTGTTGTGGATGGTGCTGCGCGAGAGCCTTACGACGATCGCGGTGGGCGTGGGGGTGGGCATCGCGGCGGCGTTAGCGGCTGCGCGATTGCTGGAGCGCCTGGTAGCTGGGATGCGTCCAACGGAGCCGGGGACATTTGCAGTGATGGTGGGGGTGCTGGTGGCGGCGGCGCTGGCGGCGAGCTTTGTGCCGGCTCGGCGGGCGAGCCGGGTGGATCCGATGAAGGCGCTGCGGCAGGAGTAGCGACCTGCCCCACGGTTCAACGAAACCGGAGGTTCCCCAGGACGAGCACTCCGCAGGTGACGTTCAGCAGCAGAGTGATAGCTGCCACGAGGATGATACCCTTCATGGCTTGCGGGCGGCCCCGCCGCTTCTGCATGACGGCGGCGGGTATGAGATAGACAAGCTGGCTCACGCCTGCAAAGATGAGCGGAAATAGCAGGATGCTGCCAAAGCCTTGGCTGACGCGCGACAGCATGTAGACGATGAGGCAGAATCCGAGCGCGGCGAGATGGAGCAAGAGAGCGATGCGGACGCCATAGAAGATGCTGTCCGGACGGGGTGGAGCGGGTACTGGAGTTGGATCTGACATGGGGCTCCTTAAATCCTCAGACATGAGCCAACTCCCGCTCGCGGCGGAGGGGCTCGAGTACGGTCTGCTCAAGATTGTCACGGTAGAACATATTGTACGTGTCGAAGGGAATAATACGGCGTCCGTCGGGGTGCGCGATATGGACGCAGGTCTTCTTCACGGAGCGCACATCAAAGCTCCAGGCGTCGATGAACTGCATGATGAGAACGCGGAACAGGTTCTGGTAACCGATGCCATCGGGGAGCGCGACTTTCGGGAGGCAGCAGAGCAGCTCACGCAGAGTGGCGGCGCTCGATTGCGGGGAGTGATTGGTCGAAAACACCTTGAACAGATTCGACCGCACGGCTTCATCATTTTCGAAAACGATGGTGTTGCGGCCGGCGTTGATCAGGATGTCCGGGTCAATCAAGCCGGTGAGCGGAGTGATGCGGCCATCGATCTTGAGCGCGTAGGCCATGGCCAGGGAGTCGGGATGGCACGGGACGGGGATGACATCCTCGGGCCGGAAGATATCGCATTGCTCGAGAATCTTGCGGCGGACTTCAGTGAGCGTGAGACGGTGGGGAGCTGGTTCGAAGCCTTCCAGTCTGCCGGCGGCCTGCACGGGCTGGAAGACGACGCCGCGGACGCAGGGCTGCTCGACGGCATAGCGGATGATAGCGCCGATCTCGTCATCGTTCAGGCCTTTGCGCAGCGTGACCACCAGCGTAGTGGAGAGGCCGAGCGAATTGAGCCGTGCGAGGGCCTGGCGGCGAACGGAGCGGAGGTCGGCGCCGCGCAACTGGAGCAGCGGCGCTTCCTGGAGCGAATCGAACTGGAGATAGAGCTCGAAGCCGGGCATGTAGGTGGCGAGGCGCTCGGCGAAGGCAGCGTCGCGCGCGATACGGATGCCGTTGGTGTTCACCATCAGGTGCTGGATGGGACGGGCCTTGGCGGCATCGAGGATGCGGAAGAAGTCGGGATGGAGGGTGGGCTCGCCGCCGGAGATCTGGATCACGTCGGGCCGGCCTTCATTACGCACCACGGCGTCGAGCATGCGCTCCACGGTTTCGAAATCGCGGTAAGTATTTCGCGCGGGACCGCTGGAGGCGTAACAGATGGGGCACTGAAGATTGCAATGGTCGGTGATTTCGATCAGCGTCAGGCAGGAGTGCTGTTCATGATCGGTACACAATCCGCAATCGTAAGGACAGCCCCAGCGGACCGGCGTGTTGTAGCGATCCGGCATCTCGGGAGGCTTGATGAAGATTTCGCGGGAGCGGCGGTAGTAATCGACATCATCGGCGATCAGGACGCGCATGGGGCCGTGTTCGGGACAAGTTTTGAGCATGTAGACGCAGCCGTCTTCGAAGATCAGCTTGCCGTCAACGCGGCGGTAACAGACGGGGCAGATGGAAATGGCGACGTCATAGAAGAGATAGGGACGGACGCGGTCAGCCATGGGCGGGAATCCTCCTGGGGACGAGCAATCGAATCAAGTCGCGGTGATAGAAGAGCAGCGCGGCGATGCAGATCCATTGGATGGAGTCGAGACCGGCGAGTCGCGGGGCGGGTTTGAGAAATTCGATGGCGAGACGCCAGGCAAGATAGGCGAGCAGGAAGGCGCGGAAGAGATCGCCCTGGGGCCGCGCTTGACGGCGCATGCGGGAGAGAGCCCAGGCGAGCATCAGCATGGCGGCCATTTCATAAAGCTGGGTGGGATGGCGCGGGATACCGTCGCCGAAGTCGACCGCCCAAGGCAATGCCACCGGGATGCCGAAGGTGTTGTCGGGCAGGCCGCCAAAAAAGCATCCGATGCGGCCGATCGCGATGGCGACGGCAAGCGGGATGGCGAAGAGGTCGCCGGTGCGGCAGACGATACCGAGGCGGCGTTTAATCCACTCGACGGCGATGGTGCCGCCAAGCAAGCCGCCGACGATGGTTTTGCCGCCGAACAGAAAGAACGGATCGTTCCAATGGCGGAGGGTGGCGGCGGGATCCTCCATCCAGGCTCCGATTTTGCTCCCTATGGCGGCGCCGGCAATGGCGGCGGTGACAATCCACCAGCGGTCAGGTGAGGAAAGAAAATCGCCGGAGCGGCGGCGCTGGTGGAGATAGAGGCGAAATCCGACGAAGTACGCGAGCGATTCGAAGATGAGGTGCAGAGGGATTGGGACCGGCCCGATGGGGATGCTGGACGGGAATGGGCCGATGGTCATGGCGGGTTCAGTCCATTATGGCGAAACTGAATTAACTCTGTTTGAGGTAATGGCATTTTAACGTGCCGCCGCGGAACTTAGAACTCATTTCTGCATTTAGAGAGGTGGAGGCAGATGAGATGAAAACCCTGGTTTCAAGTTTATTGACGGCCGGATTGCTATTAAGCACATCGGCGATGGCAGCGGATGGAAAGATTCAGACGCGCAAAGAGCGGCAGCAGCAGCGCATCGGTGAAGGCGTGGAGAACGGGAGCCTGACGGCCAAGGAGACGGCGCATCTGGAGCACAAGGAAGCCGGGCTGAACAAGCAGATCCGGCAGGATCGCAAGGCGAATGGCGGCAAGCTAACGGCGCAGGAGAAGAAGCAGGTGAACCGGGAGCAGAATCGCCTGAGCAGGAATATCTATAAGCAGAAGCACGACGGGCAGCACCAGTAATTTACCGCAAGAAGGATGCTATGCGGGTCATGGCGTCTTCGAGGATGGAACGTTCGGCGGCGTAGCAGATTCGCACCGAGCCTTCACCTCCGGCGCCGAAAGCGACGCCGGGGGCGAGTCCTACTTTGGTTTCGAGCAGCAGGCGGCGGCAGAAATCGAACGAATCGGTGGCGGAGGCGATTTTGGGAAATAAATAAAACGCGCCATCGGGTTTGGGGACGGTGACGCCGGGGAGTTTTTGCAGCGCGTCGAGGCAGAAGTCGCGATTCTCGCGCAGGCGGACGAGCATGTCGCGCAGGATGTCCTCACCCCAAAGCAGCGCGGTTTCGGCAGCGCGCTGGGCGACGCTGGGCGCGTGCGAAACGACGAATTCGTTGATCTGCGTGGCGCGCGCGGCGAGATCGCGGCGGGTGACCAGCCAGCCGAGACGCCAGCCGGTCATGCAGTAGGTTTTCGAAAACGACTGGACCACGATCACGGCGTCGTCGCGATCCGCCAGTTTCAGGATGGACGGCGCGGGCGTGGTGACTTGCTCGCCGGTATAATTGAGGCGCTCGTATACTTCATCGGCCATCAGCC
>JAYTVY010000045.1:0-2099 GCA_043743755.1 Bryobacterales bacterium
GTGGAACCCGGTGCGCGCTGGCGTGGTGAGCGAACGTTGCGATTATCCTGGGTCTTAGCGTTGACGCGGCCGGGGGGCCGCGTGCGGGCCAGGGGGCCCGCCGTACAACTAACTACCGTGTTAGACGGGCAGACGCAACGGGATATGGAGGCAAGCATGCGGGAAGCCGATGGGCCAGCCCATGATCGAACCAACAGGACGCTGGCCAGGTGGAATGAAATCGAGTCGCTGGCCGCTGGGCTGGCCGTGCAGGTTCTTCAAGAGCTGGCTCGGGACTCAGAACAATACATGGCTGAGGTGAAGGCCGCGACCGCCGCGAAGCAGACGCTGCGACAGTTGATCGTCATGACGGGCGAGGAGGTTTCGCGAACGGCCGCCGAGCCGGAAAACCTGGTGGAAGATTTGAAAGCGAGTCTGGACTTGATGAACGAAATGTCGGAGGAGACGTCTCTGCGCCTTCAGATGACGATGGACCGCCGGAGCAAGTTCGTCTCGGCGCTGAGCAACATCATGAAGGCAATCGGGGATACCCAGAACACGCTGGTCTCGAACCTCAAATGACGGCACCGCCTACGCAAGCGCCGCTCTGTATAACGCCAGCAGCTTCGCCCACGCTTGCTCGGCGGCGGGCTTGTTGTAGATCGGCGCGCCGTTCTGCTGGGGCATATCAGGCACGCACCAGCCATGCATGGCTCCCGCGTACACCTCGACTTCCGCGGGAACTTTGGCGGCCGCGAAGGCCTCCTTTAGCTTGTCCTTGGCATCCGGCTGGCGCTCGTCGTCGTTGGACGCGATGCCGATATACATATGCGCCTTGATCTTGGGAGCGAGCAGATGCGGGCCGTCGGGCTTGGCCGTTACGAGCCCGCCGCCATGGAACGATGCGCCCGCGCCGATGCGATCCGGAAGGGATGCCGCGGTCCTCACCACCAGGGGTCCGCCCATGCAGTAACCCTGGGTTCCGATCTTCCTGGACTTGTTCACCTCTTTTTGCGCGTCCAGGAAAGCGACATAAGCGGCGGCGTCCTTTTCGGGGTTGCCGGGCGCGTTCACCGACGCCATTAGCGGCGTAAGTTTCGCGCGGTCGGCTGGATTCTGGAAGCTGAAGGTAGAGGCGTCGGTGAAAGGAGCTTTCGAGATGCGATAAAAAGGATTCGGCACCAGGACCGAATATCCCTCGGCGGCCAGGCGTTTGGCCATGTCGCGCATCGCGGGCCGCAGGCCGAATGCGTCGGGCCAGAGCAGCACACCGGGATGCGAGCCGGTCTTGGGACGAATAAACGCGGCGTCGCAGGTTCCGTCCGGAGTCTTGATCTCGACATCGGTTTCGACGACGTCCAGGCCGGCGGCAGCCAGCGACTCGGTAGCGGCGGCGAGACCCGCGGCCACTGAGAGAGCTACAAAATCGCGCCGGCCGACGTTACCGGGCTGTGCATCGGTGTGTTGAGTTTTGGGATTTTCTTGCATGGCTGGTCCTGCTGAGAGTGTATCGTTTTCTTGAGTGGTGAGAGTTCTTGCTGGAACTACGTCACAAACATCGCCACCGCGGCGGCGGTCATCACGGCGGCGGCGATCCAGCCCATCCACATCATCGGCGCGGAGTTCCGGTGCTTGCCCATCACGGCAGCGCTGCCGGTGAGCAGGACGATCAATACGATGAGCGGGGGCGCCAGCACGCCGTTCAGCACCGCCGACCAGAACAGCATCTTCACCGCGTTAAAGCCCGCGTAATCGAGCGCGAGGCCCACCAGCATGGCCACCGCGATCACGCCGTAGAACTGGCGGCCCATGTGGAAGCGCGCCGCCAGAGAGCCCTTCCAGTTGGCCGCTTCCGATATGGCATAGGCGCACGATCCAGCGAGCACCGGCACTCCCAGCATGCCCGCGCCGATCAGTCCAAGCGTGAATAGCAGATAAGCTCCGCTGCCGGCCATCGGACGCAGCGCCTCGGCGGCCTGGCCGGCGGTGGTGATGGACGTTTTTCCCGCGGCGTGCAGCGTCGCGCCGGTGGTGAGCATGATGAAGTACATTACGAAATTCGAAAAGAACATTCCCGTGAGCACGTCGGTTCTGGCCTTGCGCAGTTCGCCTGGGGAAGC
>JAYTVY010000046.1:0-8974 GCA_043743755.1 Bryobacterales bacterium
TACTGGCTCCGGCGGTACTGGCTGCCGCCGCGTTCGCCGCCGGATGCGTGCCCGCACGCCGCGCGGTGCGCGTGGATCCGATGAGTGCGCTGCGGTACGAGTAGTGCGCCCACAAAATCATCGTTGTACCCGGGCGAAGGCTTGATCGGGGAGCAGCGTGTAGGTCAGCACCGCGGACAACGGGTGCATCAGGCCGGCCATCAGGAACACGGGGGCGTAGGTGAAGTTCGTCACGATGTAACCGGTAGCGAGGCTTGCAAGAACGCCTCCTATCGCGCCTCCTGAGCCGGAGAAGCCGGTTACGGTGCCTACTTCCGGGGCGCGAAAGATATCGGAGGGAATGGTCTGAAGGTTCGCCACCCAGAGGCCATGGCCGAACGTGATGAAGCAGGTGGCGCCGATGGCGAGCGCGGCAGTGGGAACCAGCGGAGCCAGAATCGCGACGGGCATTACGGCGGCGCCACAGGCCATCACGAATTTCCGGGAGCGCGGCAGACTCCACCCGGCCTCCATCAGACGGCCCGACAGCCAGCCGCCCAGAACGTAACCGATGCCGCCGAAGGCGAACGGCACCCACGAATACTTGCCCACGTCGGCGAGGTTGAACCCGCGCTCCTTCCTCAGATATTCGGGCAGCCAGAAGATGACGAAATAGATCACGGGGTCCGTGAAAAAGCGCGTGAGGATCAAGGTCCAGCAGGGACGCGTGCGCAGCAGCGCGAGCCAGTCCACTTTTTCCGCGCCCGCGGAGCGAGCCTCTTCGGGCGGCGGCAGCAGCGGTTTCAGCTTTTGATATTCGTCGTCGCGCAGAAAACGATTCTTATGCGGAGGCTGATAAATCAGCAGCCAGAGGGCCAACCAGACGACACCCGTCAGTCCCGTGAATACGAATGCGAAGCGCCATCCGTAGCGCAGCGTCAGCCACGCGATGGTGATGGGCGCGAGTAAAGACCCCAGCGAGGTGCCGGCGTTGAAAATCCCCATGCCCAGCGCCCGCTGCGAGGCGGGAAACCACTCGTTGACCGCCTTAGCCGCGGCCGGCCACGCCCCCGGCTCGCTCAATCCCAGCAGGAACCGGCAAGCGCTCAGCGACCATTTTCCGGTGGCGAAGCCGTGCAGCATCTGGGCGATGGACCAGCCCGAGATGAACAGCGCGAATCCGCGGCGCGTGCCGAGCCGGTCCAGTATGTAGCCCGAGCCCGCATACATGATCGCGTACGCGAAGAAGAACAGCGTAAGGATGTACGAGTAGTCCTGCTCATTCAGCCCGAACTCGAGTCGAATATCGCGCGAGACTACGCCCAGCGCCTGCCGGTCCAGGTAATTGATGGTGGTGGACAGGCACAGCAAAAAAGCGATCACCCAGCGCAGCTTTGGAATTTTCATCGGAAGCCCATCGCGCCCACCGCGACGCCCAGGGGCTCGGCGGCGGGATACGGAGGCGATACATCGATAACGATCTCGGCCGGACCGGCAGGCGCGGCGGGGATCTTCCAGCGCAAGGTTTGCCAGTCCGAATGCGTGATGTCCTGCCCGCCCAGCGGGACTCCGTTGAGCGACAGCTCGACGCGAGTGCGCTTGAGACGCGCGAGATATTCGTCGTTCACATTGATGTACATCTCGAAGGCAGTGGCGTCACTGGGACGAAGAAAGCGAGCGCTAGCGTGGGGATGTGACCAGCGAAACGCCGCATCGCCCGCATACCAGCCGCTTAGCTGCCAGATGGGAGGCAACGCCTCCATTCGGATGTAGCTCAAATCGGGCGTCGTGGGCGTACGCACGGTGGTCTGGGTTCGATGGGTGGCTTTATCGATGGAGATGTACGCCAGCCAGGGAGATTGAATTACGCCGGGAAATGTGGCGCTATCTTCGGAGGCCGCCAGAACCGTCTTGGCGTCCGGATGCAGCAGGCGTCCCGCCGCGTTGACACCGGAATTGGTGAGAGGATCTTCGTGAGGATAGACGTAAGAGGCGACTTCGGGATGGGCCCGGGCAACCGAGCCCATGGCGGCGATAAACTGACGGCGGTCGAGAGCGCGCTCCAGAACCCCGTGGCGGATGGCGCGCAGTTGCAGGTAATTCCACGGCAGCCAGCAAGCCAGCGCGACGGCGATGACAATCGCAAATCGGGGACGCGACGCCAGAGCAGCCAGCGCGATAGCGGCGCCAATCAGCGGCACGTAAAGATACGCGCCATTCAGCCGGCCAGGCAGCAGCAACATCGGCGCGAGCATTGCCGCAAATGCGATCAGCCCAATACAGTACTGTGCATGTGGGGCAGGCGCTTTCCACTTCCACCCCCAGGCCAGCCCAATTGCCGCCGCCGCCAAGAATGGCAGCAACACCCAGCCCTCATAAGGAATCAAAAACAGCTTCGACGAATAGAAAACGGCGCATTGCCAGATATCGGCGGGCCGGAAGTGCAGGGAATAATCGTTGCTGGCCGGCCGGTTCGCCAGCAGCGCTTGAATGCCGAACCACAGCGAAATCGCAAAGAACGGGGACAGCCGTTTCCAGCGCCGCCGGCCCAGGAAAAATTCGCAAGCCGCCAACACCAGCGGCAGCATGATGGCAACTTCTTTGGCGCGATAAGCGAGCCAGAACGCCACCAGGCTGAGAATCCAGCGGTCGCCGAGCCACAGGAGAATCGCAGCCAGGCAAAACGTCCCGCACAAAAGATCGAAGACGTACATCGGCTGCCAGTAGATGTCGAAGGTCGCCATGTGAAAGGCGAATAGCAGCACTCCGGCGGCGGAGGCGAGGGCCGGAAGCGAGAGACGCCGCAGAACCAGCCACAGCAGGATGATGTTAGCGATGTGCAGGCAGTGCAACACTCCGATGTACTGCGGGAAGCGCAGCCCGGCGGTTTGCCCCAGCGCGTAGAAAAAGAAGTGGCCCACGGGCCGGAAATTGTTCGTGTAAAACCTGGGCAGCGCGAGACCCTGAAGGAAATCGAGCGGATCCAGCTGCGAGGTGAAGGCGAGGTTGTCCAGTTCGGCGTCGATGAAGTAGCCGCGATAAGCGCCGCGGTTGGCCACCAGAAAAAGTCCCGCTACGGCAACCAGAAAAGCAATGGACAGCAGGAGGCGGCGGAGTGGCGCAGACATGAATCAACCACTGTACTAATGAACGCCCCCTTACGTGGTGACGTACCGCCGGATCGCGGTGGCGCGTCCCGACGCATCGTCCACGGTAATCACCGCGCCGTGCAACTCCACGGACGCCTTCGCGCTCTCCAGCCGGATCGGAATCCCCGTAAGAAAACGCCGCAGCGCGAGATTTTTATCGGACCCGATCACGGAATCATACGAGCCCGTCATCCCGCTGTCGGTCTGGTACGCGGTTCCTCCGGAGAGGATGCGCTCATCGGCGGTCGGAATATGCGTGTGTGTGCCAATCATGGCGGAGACGCGGCCGTTGAGATGCCAGCCCATGGCCATCTTTTCGCTGGTGAGCTCGGCGTGGAAGTCGACGAAGCGGACGTTGACGCCCGGGGGCAGGGAAGCCAGCAGCTGGTCGGCTTTGCGGAAGGGATCGTCGGTTCCCGGCATGTGCACGCGCCCTTGCAAGTTCATCACCGCCACCGGCACGCCGTTCCGCGCCTTGGTCACCAGCAGCCCCGCGCCGGGCAGCCCCTCGGCATAATTGGCCGGACGCAGCAGCCGCGGCTCGCGCGGAAGATAGTCGAAGATTTCTTTCTTATCCCAGATATGATTGCCGCTGGTAAGGACATCCACACCCGTCGAAAAAAGCTCTTCCGCGATCTGAGGCGTCACACCGTAGCCGCCGGCCGAGTTCTCCGCATTGGCGATGGCCAGCTGGATCTTCTCCTCCGAGATAATCTGCTGCAGCGTGCGGGCGACGATATGGCGGCCGGGCGAGGCGAAGATATCGCCAATAAAGAGAATGTTCATCCGTTATCGGGTTTCAGGTGGGTAAATAGGAGCGCACCGCACCAGCCGTATACCGACTTCCGTCATTGACCCCGAACCTGACAGGGGCGGAGCCCTCCGAGCGCCTTCAGGCTTCTCCATCGCGGATCGGATCCACGGGAGCTTGCACACCAGCGCGAATAATCGAGTCGGACCCCTTTGACATTGACTGTTGGATCAATTATTGGAAGCCTTCCACGAGAAAGGCAGAAACGCTCCTGTGGCGATGATACCACGAGTTTCGCCGGGTTCAATACAGGGTCAATTCGACGGTAGTGTCCTAAATTGGGCAGGGGCGCTCTATTTTTTGGGTGGTGCGACAGGCTGGCTAGCATCCCTCCATGTTGGCCGTTGGAGCATCGCTGGGGGTTTGTCCCCGATCATTATCTTGATGTTTGCCCAATGCCCCCTGTTGGGCTTTCTGGGGTCAGGGACAGACAAACCTGTAAACCTCTGGCAAGTTGGCATCGAACGGGGGAAGTACGCCATTTCGATGCCCGCGCCAGGAAACGATTCAATCATCTCCTTGGCTGCCAATTGCTCTTCCAGGGTAGCCCCTGGCGAATTGATTACGCTTACCCCCAACGCTGGCGTGAGCGTTCCGCAATTAGTTCCCCAGTATCCCCTCGTGTCCATGCCCGCATTGTCCAAGACGAACATCAGCAACTTTGCAAACGTCATTGCCTCAAATCGAGTCCATTCATCGCCCTCAAAGACAAAGAGGTCGGCCTGTAAGCCTTTGAATTTGGACAGCCGCGCTCGGAGGTCGGCCTGCTGTTTATCTGAAAGAGTTCTTCGCCCAAGCGAGCCTTGGAGTTCCAGAAGGCTGCGCTCTGCTGTTGCTGCCCGTTCTTGCTGCCGAGCCATCTCCGCCTTGGCGTCCGATGCGTTTTGTTCTAACCCAACTACTCGTGCATCGGCATTCGCTGCGCGTTCCTGTTGTTTTGCCAGAGACGATTTGGCTGATGTTAGATCGCTATCAAAGGTACGAAGCTTTTCCTCTTGGCGGCGATTGATGATGTTGCCAGTAATGAGAACGCCAGCGCCAGCAGCAAAGGTGAGGAAAAGCAGCACTACCGCCGCTCCGTCAAATATGGATTTCAGTGCCTCTATCGACATCGAAAATGTCCTCATCGCCGCACTGGGTGCACTGGCCGTGCTCTGCGCAATTGCATTCCCATTCGTCTATCGCAAATATTGTAACACAAAAAGAGTTGACAGGCCCTAGTTTCTGTAATACACTTATTATATGGCAAACATACTCGGCACCGACAAGCAGGTCGCGATCATCGGGTCGCTGTGCGAGGGTTCTAGCATCCGCTCCATCGAGCGAACCACGGGCGTCCACCGCGATACGATCATGCGGCTAGGCGTGCGGGTAGGCAAGGGCTGCACGGCCCTTCTGGACGCCAAGATGCGCAACCTACCATGCACTCGCCTGGAGATGGATGAGATATGGGGATTTGTCGGCAAGAAAGAACGCCACGTGCGCCCCGGCGACGATCCGCAGTTCGGAAACGTTTGGACCTACTGCGCCATTGACGCCGAAACTAAGTTGGTACCGGCCTTTCGGGTTTCCGGTGATCGCGGCATAGAAACCACAACCGCATTTGTTCTTGACGTGGCCGACCGCATGAAGAATCGCCTGCAAATCTCTACCGATGGCCTAAAGGCTTACGTAGAGGCAATCGACTTGGCTTTCGGTGGCAATGTGGACTACGGGCAGATCGTCAAGACCTACGGAATCGAATCCGTAGAGGCGCAACGCCGGTACAGTGCGCCGAAGATTACAGGCAGCGAAAAGAAAACGATCTTCGGGCGTCCCGAGTTCGATCTGATCTCCACGAGCTACGTGGAGCGGCTGAACGCCACCACGCGGCTGCACATGAAGCGGCTTGCCCGTCTAACGCACGCATTCAGCAAGAAGCGTGAGAATTTTGAAGCGGCAGTAGGCCTGCACTTCGCCTATTACAACCTCGTGAGGCGTCACGGCACCTTGCGCATGACGCCCGCAATGGCTGCTGGTGTTGAGCAGTCCTTTTGGAGCGTAGGCGAATTGCTGGAGGCAGCAGCTTGACCTACATCGAGGAACTGCGGGGTGTGATTCAGCGGCTACACGGGGCAGAGGCTACGCACGTCGAAAGCGTTCCAGTCAAAGAGACATTTCAGGGGAAAACGGCGTGGGATGGCATTGTGGAAGTTTTCGAGTTACATGGGCATCCCAAAGCAAACAGAGTCTACGCCTGGGCGCACGATACGGATGATCCCGAGAACCCACGGCGGCATGTGACGGTCCTTCATAGCCACCCCGTCACGTCAGCAGTCTTAGCGGTGCGTGCCGCAATCGTGCAGGAGTTTAGAGACCTTGAGCCAGCCGAAAGCTAGAAAAGTCGGGCGGCCAAAGATGGCGAAGGAACACGCCAAGGCGCGTATTGTGCCTGTGCGCTTTAACCCTGATCTGCTGAGGCGGATTACGGCAGCGTCGAAAGCCGACAAGCAGACCGTATCGGGATGGATAAGGAGCACATTAGATGCCGCAACCAGCTAGGCCGATCAAATTAGGACACTACCAATTCGACCGGCGACCCCGCCGCGCACCCCAGCGTCTTAGCCGCCGACCCTTGATTCGCCGCCACTTCCAGATACCCCGAGCTGCCGATAATTACACACAGCTCCCCCACTCCGCATTCGCTGAAAGTAAGCGCCAGGCGGCTGATCTTCTCCAGCCCCACATTCAGATCGAACGGCCGTTTCCTTACTTCCGGAAACTCATCGATGTGCAGATTCGTGATCAGATTTCCGAAGCGGTCCACCTTCAGGACGGCGCCCGTCCAGACGTGTTTTCCGGTCCGGTTCGGGAGATGGAACGTGAGCCGCAAATGGTCCTCGATTCGCTTCCCGAAGCGAGCCGCCGGCACCCCCGCGGCCAGGTGTGCGGCCGCCGGAGCGAAGATATCGCGGCCGTGAAAGGTGCTGCTCACCGGCGGTCGAGAGTATCGCTCATTCGCGATATGCCGGACCTTCAACCCGCCGATCATGGACAGCACGCCATTGTCCGGCGCAATGAAATACTGCCCGTCCGCCTCCGCCAGCAGCGGCCGCCGCGTTGATCCGACCCCAGGATCCACCACGACCACATGAATTGTTTTCTTGGGAAAATAGCGCCACGCCTGCGCGATGGTAAAGGCTCCCTCCGCAATCTCAAACGGCGCGATTTCGTGGCTTATATCGACGATGCGCGCCCGCGGTGCAATCCCCAGAATCACGCCTTTCATCGTTCCCACAAAGTGGTCTCTGGTGCCGAAATCGGTAGTCAGCGTAATCAAGGGGTTCAACATAACTTGTTAAACTTGTATTGGATCCCGATGCGCGCCTACTTCGATCACAACGCAACCACTCCGGTGTGTCCGGAGGCGCTGGAAGCCATGCTTCCGGCCTTGCGGGAAGTGTATGGCAACGCCTCCAGTATCCATCATTTCGGCCAGCAGGCGCGCCAGCGGCTGGAAGCGGCGCGGCGCGAGACAGCCTTGTTGATCGGCTGCGGAGCGCGCGATATCGTATTCGTCAGCGGGGGCACCGAGGCCGATAATCTCGCGATCTTCGGCGTGGTGCGGGCACATCCAGCGGAGCGCAAGCATGTGGTCACCAGCGCCATCGAGCATCCGGCGGTGCTGGCATCCTGCGCGCGGTTGGAGCGCGAGGGCATCCAGGTGACGTACGTGCCGGCCGGCTCGGATGGCGTGATTGATTCGGGCGATGTTCGCGGCGCGCTGCGGCCGGAGACCGTGCTGATTTCAATCATGCACGCGAACAATGAACTGGGGACGATTCAGCCCGTGGAAGATATCGCGCGAATCGCGCGCGATGCCGGTGTTGTGTTTCATTCCGACGGCGTCCAGGCGGCGGGACGGATTCCGGTGGACGTGCGCGCGCTGGGCGTGGACCTGTATTCCATCAGCGGACATAAACTTTACGCGCCCAAGGGAATCGGCGCGTTGTATGTTAAGCCGGGAATCAAGCTGGATCCGGTGGCGTACGGCGGCCGGCACGAACAGCAGCGCCGCGCCGGCACGGAGAATGTCGCGGGGGCGGTGGCGCTTGGGGTGGCCGCAGCGGTTGCTCGAGGGCGGCTCGATTCCGAGATGCGCCGCATTGCCGATCTTCGCGACCGGCTGGAGCGCGGCATTTTGAATTGTGTGCCGGATTGTGGAGTGAACGGCGCCCGCGAGTCGCGGGTCCCCGGCACCTCGAATATTTACTTTGACGGACTGGAAGGCGAAGCGCTGCTGATCGCGCTCGATCTGAAGGGCTTCGCCGTATCCAGCGGCGCGGCTTGCTCCAGCGGCGCCGTGGAACCCTCGCATGTGCTGCTGGCCATCGGCATGCATCGCGAGCGCGCCCGAGCCAGCCTTCGATTTTCGCTGGGCCGTTCGAATACCGTGGAACAGGTGGACGCGCTGATCGACGCGGTGGCCGAATCCACCACCAGATTACGCAAACTGTCTCCGACGTACACCGCCAGTGTCTGACACCAAACCCATTGCCGTGGCCATGTCCGGCGGAGTGGACAGCTCCGTTGTCGCGGGACTCTTGCATCGAGACGGCGCACCCATCGTCGGGCTTACCATGCAGCTTTGGAACCAGCGGCGATTGCCGGAACTGGTCCCCGAGGGCGGATCCACGGGCCGCTGCTGTTCTTTGGACGACGTCTATGATGCGCGCTATGTCGCGCAGCACCTGGGCATCCCCTATTACGTGGTGAACTTCGAGGACCGCTTTGAAGAGCAAGTGGTGAAGCCGTTTGTCGAGGAGTATTTGGCCGGCCGTACGCCCATTCCTTGCACGCTGTGCAACAATTTCATCAAGTTTGACCGTTTTCTGGAGCTGGCCGAGGGCGTGGGCGCGGATCGCGTCGCAACCGGTCACTACGCGCGCATTTCGTACGACGATGCCAGCGGGCGCTATCAAATGCGCCGCAGCCGGGATGCGGCCAAGGACCAGACCTACTTTCTTTGCGGACTGAAGCAGGAGCAGCTCGCGCG
>JAYTVY010000047.1:0-6035 GCA_043743755.1 Bryobacterales bacterium
CCGCCGCCATGGACACAATGAGGCCGACGATCCCAGCTATACGCAGCCCATTCTCTATCGCAAGATCAAGGGCCATCCCTCGGTGGCGGTGCAGTATGCCGATCGCCTGATGCGCGAAAAGCTGGTGGATTCGGGCGACGTACAGCGCATGCGCAAGAAGGTATCGGCGCGGCTGAATGAAATCCACGACGCTTCGAAGAAGCACGCCGAGAAGTTCGAAGTGCAGGACTTAAGCGCGGTGGATGCGGAATCCGCGGAGCGCGTGAATCCGGAGACAGCCGTAGCGACTGAAGCGGTGGAACGCATTCTGGAAGGCGTCACCACGTTCCCGGCGGATTTCCATGTGCATCCCAAGCTGGAAGTGTTTCTGAAGCGACGCCGCGAGGTGGTGAACGGCGCGCCCATCGACTGGGCTACCGGGGAGACGCTGGCGTTCGGCAGCCTGGTGCTGGAAGGCACGCCGGTGCGGCTTAGCGGACAGGATTCAGGGCGCGGTACTTTTTCGCAGCGGCACCTGGAATACTTCGACAGTGAAACCGGCGCGCGCTATATCCCGCTTCGCCACTTGCATCCCAAGCAGGCGCGCTTCGATGTTTTCGACAGCTCGCTGAGCGAATACGCGGTAATGGGCTTCGAATTCGGCTACAGTGTGGCGGACCCGCTGACGCTGGTGATGTGGGAAGCCCAGTTCGGCGATTTCGTGAATGGCGCGCAGATCATGATCGATCAGTTCATCGCCAGCGCCGAAAGCAAGTGGGGACAGCCGAGCGGCCTGGTGCTGTTGCTGCCGCATGGGTATGAAGGCCAGGGTCCCGAGCATTCCAGCGCGCGCATGGAGCGCTTCCTGCAGCTCTGCGCGGAAGATAACATGCGGGTGGTGAACGCCACCACGCCGGCCCAATACTTCCACTTGCTGCGGCGGCAGATGTACGGCGGCGTCCGCAAGCCGCTGATCGTCTTTACACCCAAGCGCATGCTGCGGCATCCGAAGGCGACCTCCGTGATTGGCGATCTTACATCCGGCGGGTTCCGCGAGGTGATTCCCGATACCATTGAGCCGGGCAAGGTGAAGCGGGTAGCGCTGTGCACAGGCCAGCTCTATTACGATCTGGTGGAAGCCCGCGAGAAGAGGCAGTCGAATAACGTCGCGGTGATTCGCGTGGAGCAGCTTTATCCGTTCCCGGCGGCTGAGGTGAGGGACGTCATCGCGCGGTATCCGGCGACCGCTGAGATCGCGTGGGTGCAAGAAGAACCGCGCAATATGGGAGCGTGGAGCTTTATTCGAGAGCAAATTGGGCCAGCGGTCACGTACATTGGCCGGGCAGAGAGCGCCAGTACGGCGGCGGGATCGCTAAAGCGGCACCAACAAGAGCAGGCCGAGATCATGGACGAGGCGTTCGCGGCTGAGAGCCAGCCGGCCGCGAAGAAGCGCGGGCGAAAGCGTTAGCGGCGATCCAGAATCTCGATTCCAAGATCATCGGTCATTTAGTCCAGCGACAGCCACGCCACCAGGCTGGCATCTTTCTGATCCTGTGCCCAGGGCGGGCCGATACCGCGTCCAGCCTGGGTCACCAGGCGGCGGAGCTCATCGATGGGGAGCCGATATCTGGATGCCGCGACATCGTATAGTTCCTTTTCTTTCACGCCCGAGACTGCAAGTCCGCAGTTCTGGCCGGCTTCGCGCAGTGCATTGCGAATCAGGACGCCTTCCGCGGTGTGGAGCATGGGATGCGAGGACAGCACCTTGGCAAGGTCGCCGATGGAGCGGCCGGATCCGAGCAGGACGCCAACGCGATCGACCGAGTAGCCGTCAGCACGAAGATCGTCGATAGATTTGCGGATGGCCGCTATTGCCAGGCGAGTTGCGACGTCAGTGCATCGCTGGATCAGCGTTTCGGCATCGGGCAAGGACAGGTCCTTGGCCGCGTGATAGGGCTGCTTCGGGATGCCACGCTCGATCAGCTCAATGCGGCGGCGCAGGATGACGATGGGCGAGCGGACGGATCCGGCAACGGCGGCGAGCATCGCCCATCCAGAGTGGGCGCGGAATCCGATGGCTGCTTTAGTCATTTCAGATTCGGGATGCCGTGCTCATGTCGTTCAGCGTACACCAGTATGAGGTGTTAAAATCAATGCCAACAGCCGCCTTCCGGAGGGCCCATGTTTCGACTCGATGCCGACCGCTGTGTAGAGTTCTGCGACGGGCTGCGCCGCCGCGATTTTCTGCATGCCGGGGCGCTGACCGCGCTCGGTCTGGGTCTGCCAGGCCTCTACTCGCTGAAGGCGCAAGGCGCCGTCGACAAAGAAAAGCGCGACACCAACTGCATCATGCTGATGCTGGTGGGCGGGCCGTCGCAGTTGGATACCTGGGACATGAAACCCAATGCTCCCATAGAGATACGGGGGCCCTACAAGCCCATCAAGACCAATGTTCCGGGCATTGAAATCTCCGAGAATTTCCCGCGCATGGCGAAGCACGCGGACAAGTACGCGCTCATCCGCAGCATGTACCACACCGCCGCAGCGGTCCACGATACGGGCCATCAGATGATGCAGACGGGCCACCTGTTTCTGGGCGGGGTGGAATTTCCGCATTACGGCTGCGTGCTCTCGAAGCTCAAGGGGTCCAAGGGCGATGTCCCGGCGCATGTGCTGCTCCCGAGGCCGATCGGCAACACCGGCGGCAACATGCCGCACGGCCAGAACGCAGGCTTTCTGGGCAAAGCGTACGATCCATTTGTGCTGAACGCCGATCCTTCCGATCCGAACTTCCGGGTTCCGGACATGCTTCCGCCGGATTACCTCACGGCGCTCCGCGTGGACCGCCGCCGCAACTGGCGCGAGATGGTGGATAAATCCGTGAGCATGTTCGAGACTTCGCAGGACGCGCGATTGCTGGATTCCACTTTTCACCAGGCTTACACGCTGATGTCGTCACAGAAGGCCCGCGAGGCCTTTGAGCTGCATCGGGAGCCGGATGAAGTTCGCCAGAAGTACGGGATGAATCGCTTCGGGCAAAGCTGTCTGTTGGCTCGACGGCTGATCGAAGCGGGTGTGCGTTTCGTCACGGTGAACATGTTTGAAACCGTGTTCGATGAAATCACCTGGGACATTCACGGCTCTCGTCCTTTCAGTCCCATCAGTTGTTACCGCGACCTGGTGGGGCCGATGTTCGACATGGCGTATTCTTCACTGCTGCAGGAATTGCAGGACCGGCGGTTGCTGGATGACACCATGATCCTCGCGATGGGCGAATTCGGACGGACTCCGAAGGTGAACCCGGCGGGCGGACGCGATCACTGGCCGCAATGCTGGACGGTGCTGATGGCCGGCGGCGGAGTGAAGGGCGGGCAAGTGATCGGCGCTTCCGACGCCATGGCGGCGGCGCCGAAGGATCGCCCGACGAGTCCCGCGGAGATCGCGGCTACTATTTATCGCGGACTGGGAATCGATTTGAAAACCGAACTGCCTGGCGCACAGGGGCGGCCGGTGCCGGTGGTGGATCGCGGCATCGAGCCGATCTCGGAGCTGTTTTCATGAAGTGGCTGGGCGCGCTGGTGGCCGCGGGTACGCTGGCGGCGGGACAGCTTGCGATCCTGCCCAGCTCGGTGACGCTTTCCACGCCCGAATCAACGCAGCAACTGGTGGCTGAATTTACCGAGGCAGGCTACCAGCAGGATTTGACCGCGAAGGCGAAGTGGGTCTCGTCGAATCCGGCTGTCGCGGCCGTGGACGGGTTCGGCGCCGTGACTCCCAAAGCGGACGGGGATGCAGTGATCAGCGCCACGGCAGGCGGCGCAACGGCGACCGCCAGGATTCACGTCACCGGCGCTCGGAAACCGTTCACCTGGAACTTCCGCAACAATGTGATTCCGCTGATGACCAAGGTGGGTTGCAACTCGGGCGCTTGCCATGGCGCGCTCGCGGGCAAGAACGGATTGAAACTGACGCTCCGCGGCTACGATCCGGAAGTGGATTACGACACGCTCTTGCGCCAGTCGGCGGGACGCCGCGTGTCGCTGGCCGACCCCAGCGCCAGCCTGGTTCTGTTGAAGCCCACTTTCACCATCCCGCATGGCGGCGGCAAACGCTTCGCGCCGGATTCGCTGGAATACCGGATTCTTTCCGAGTGGATTGCCGAGGGTGCGCCCGGTCCCACGGCCGGCGATCCCGAAGTCACGGGACTCGAAGTTTATCCGGCCGCGGCAACGCTGCAGCCCAGCGCCGAACAGCGGCTGGTAGTGCTCGCGAAATACTCGGACGGCCGCACTGAAGACGTCACTCGCTGGGTGCGCTATTCGTCGGCGAACGAAGGGGTCGCGAGCGTGGACGATACGGGCCACGTGAAGATTAACGGCCCGGGGGAGGCTGCTGTCACGCTGGGATATTCGTCTCGCGTGCTCTATTCGCGGCTCACGGTCCCTTATCCCACGCAGATCGCCGACGATACCTACACGAAATTCCCACGCCGGAATTATATCGACGACCTGGTGCTCGCGAAGCTCAAGAAACTCCACATCGCCCCGTCGGGCCTGTCCAGCGATGCGGTTTTCATTCGCCGCGCGTACCTCGATGCCGCCGGGATACTGCCTTCCGCCGAAGATGTCGAGAATTTCCTGGCTTCCAAAGCGCCGGATAAGCGGGAGAAGCTGATCGAATCGCTGCTGGAGCGTGACGAGTTCGTCGATTACTGGGCTTACAAATGGTCCGATCTGCTGCTGGTATCGAGCCGCAAGCTGGGTACCAACGCGATGTGGGCTTTCTATGACTGGGTGCGTGAATCGGTGAAGGAAAACAGACCGTGGAACCGGTTCGCACGCGACATATTCACGGCTTCGGGTTCCTCGCGAGAGAACGGCGCGCTAAATTACTTCGTCCTCCACAAAGATCCGATTGATCTCACTGAAACCACCACGTCCGCGTTTCTGGGCCAGCGCATCACCTGCGCGCGCTGCCACAATCATCCGCTGGAGAAATGGACCCAGAAGCAGTACTTCTCCATGGTCAATCTTTTCTCGCGAGTGGGAATAAAAGATGGCGCCGTGGCGGGGGACGACGTCATTTTCGCCAAGACCTCCGGTGACGTGATGCACCCGCGTCTGCTGCGGCCGCTTCCGCCCACGCCGCTGGATGGCAAAGCGCTTCCGCTGGACTCGCCGCTGGACCGCCGCATTGTTTTCGCGGACTGGCTCACCAGCCCCGAGAATCCATTCTTCGCCCGCTCGGTGGTCAATCGCGTGTGGGGCAATTTCATGGGTCGCGGCATCGTGCATCCGGTGGACGATCTGCGAGCTACGAATCCGGCGTCCAACGAAGAGCTGCTGGCGGCGGTCTCCGCGGATTTCATCAAGAACGGCTACGACGTCAAGCGCCTGATCAAGACCATCATGGGCAGCGCCGTCTATCAGCTTTCTTCGGAAAGCAATACTACCAACCAGTCCGACAACGTTTTCTATTCGAAGTACATCATCAAGCGGCTCCCGGCCGAAGTGATTCTGGACGCGTATTCGCAAGTCACCGGAGTGCCGACTCAATATTCGAACTATCCCGCCGGCACGCGCGCGATGCAGCTGCCCGATACGCAGGTGAAGTCGCTATTTCTGACGGTGTTCGGACGCCCGCTGCGCCAGGTTTGCGATTCCTCGGAGCGTTCGGTGGATCCAACGATCGGCCAGGCGCTGCACGTGATCAACGGCGACACGCTAAACAAGAAGCTGAGCGCTCCGGATGGCTACGTCAGCCTTTTCCTGAAGCTGGGGCTGTCGGATTCAAGGATTCTCGATCATGTGTTTCTGACTGCTTACAGCCGTTATCCATCGGATGCGGAGAAGGCGGCGCTGCTGGCGGCGCTGGACAAATCCAGGCTGGCGAAAGCTACTCCCGAATCGATTCGCGAAGCGCGGCGTCAGGCGCTGGAAGACATGCTGTGGGCGCTGCTGACCAGCAAAGAATTTTTGTTTAACCACTAAGATGCGTTCGATCCGTATGCGTCCAAATCGGTTTACTTCCATCGGCAAATCCCTAACGGCGCCGCG
>JAYTVY010000048.1:0-4360 GCA_043743755.1 Bryobacterales bacterium
CAGCAAACCCGCAACCACGCCCTGATCTTGCTCCGCTTGTGGGCCAGCCCTCCCGGGCTGGCCTCCGCAACTTACTTCCGAAAATACGTCATCCCCGGATTCGGCCTTCCCGCGAAACAAATATGCGTGAACCCGTACTTCTTGATAAAGTACAGCGCCGCCTTCGCGTTCCCCTCGGCCGGTCCGAAATCCAGCAGCCAGTTATTCCCGTCCGCGATCTTCCAGCGCTGCCCGATCTTCACCACCGCGATGTTGCCCGGATGAAACGCGATCGCGTCTTCGCCCGCCATCGCCCCCGACGGCGCATGACCTTGCGCGTTCAGCCAGTACGTCATCGGCTGCTCACTCGGGCACGACGGCCGCCCCACAAAGCAGATGGATGACAGCCCGTAGTGCTTGATCACCGCCGCCGCGCGCTCCGCTGCCGTCCGCTTTTGATCGAAATCCAGAATCCAGTGGCTCCCATCCACCACCTTCCAGCGCGACGAAATCTGCACCGCCGCTACGTTATTCGGATTCAGTCCCAGCTTGTCTTCCACCACATACGGCAGCGGGATCTCGGTAACGGTGTCTCCATGAATACGGAGGCCCGTCCACATTGTGTTGTCGCCGTAGCAGTCTTCTCCCACGACGTGCTTTGAGTTGGTAGTCGACTGCAGCGTGTAGTCGCCATCCGCCAGGTTGTCGATCACGATGTACTGGCACGGCAGACTCGAATTGTACAAATCCGCCCAGCCCGCCGAAATGCCCTGGTTCGCGTTGCAATCCTCGAACTTGCCGTTGGCCGCCGCCAGTGGATGGATTCGCTCCACATCGATCAGGCAGAAGGCCTGCTTGTGCCCGATCTCCACCTTCTGCCCATTCGCGCTGTACAAATTGAACTCGTTGAAATCCTTCAGATGATAATGCCCGTGCGCCGCGGACCAGATGAACAAATCCGGACGCGCCGCCGGCGAGCCAACCGTCAAGTCCTTATCGCCCGCATTATGCGAAAGAAAGTCGAAGCGCAGCACCCGGTGCGCCCCCGGAGTGACGCAGCCGTCTTGTACGTCGTGATCGTTCGCGCTGAATGTCTCGCGCCGGATGTAGAAATTGCGAACTATGGTTACCAGGTTGACGCCCATTTTGATATCTCCTTAGCCGCCGGAAGCGGTTCATCAATAGAGTGCGCCGAAGGTCCACTTCGTTTCCGGAAATATGCAAGTTCAACTTGCCCGCGCTGCCCCGGATTGTGTAATCCTATGAGCAACCGTTTCCTCAGGGTCTTCTCAAGCCAAGTGCTACAACGTACCGCGTGCTTTTTCCTTCTCGCCACCGTGGCCGCCAGCGCGCACGCGCCTCCGATTTTCCTGCCAACGCCCCCCTTTCGCGTCCAGGGTCCCGCGCTGGTGGACTCCACCAACACCGGCTTCCTCATGCGCGGAGTCCAAATGTCCGGATTAGACGCCGCCAACCCCACGCCGGTCGACACCGCCGCCGTGGCCGCCATGACGCCGCTTACCTTCCGCCTTATCCAGCAGCGCTGGAACACCAACACCCTGCGCCTTCCCGTTAGCCCCGCCGTCTGGCGCCGCGATGGACTGCCTTACCTCAACCGCATCGCCGCCATTGTGAAGTCCGCCAATCAAGAACATCTCTTGGTCGTGCTCGCCGCTTTCGACTCCGCGCCCACCGGACTCCCGTCCGCCGGCACCCTCGACTTCTGGGCCGCCGCCGCCGCGTTCTTCAAGGACACCCCCGGCCTGATCTTCGACATTTTCAACCAGCCCTCCATCCTGAACATCCCCGGCAGCAGCCCCGCCCAGCATCGCCCGGCCGATTGGGATGTCTGGTTGAATGGTGGCGTGCTCGCCGGCGGCCAGCGCTCCATCGGCATGCAGGCGCTTGTGGATGCCATCCGCGCCGCCGGAGCCCAGCAAGTAGTTGCGGTTCCGAGTTTCCACGACCCGCTCGATTTTCAAGGCTTCACTTCCGCCAACGCCATTCGCGACCCCAACGTCATCTACGAAACCCATCCTTACTACGATCACGGAATCACCACCGCGCAACTCGATGCCAACCTCTGGTTCATGCACGCGAAGTATCCGGTCTACGCCGGCGAGTGGGGCATGCCCTTCGGACAGAACACTCCCGCCTGCCGCGCGATCCCGCCCGGCGTCAATGCGGCTACCGATCTGCTGAATCAAACCCTGGATTACTTCGACACCCATGAAATCTCCTGGACCGTTGCCGATTTCAAACCTGGCAGCCTGATTGAGGACTTCACGGACGAAACCGCCACGGCCCTGGATACACCCGGCGCCTGCGACCCATCCGCGAGAGCACAACCCGGCATCGGCGTCGGTATCCTCTTATGGCTGACAGAAGATGAAGGCGGATTCGGATCCATCCAGCCCGATCAGATCGCGAATGCCGCTGGCGGTCCCGCGCGTCCCGTCGCGCCCGGTGAGCTCATCGCGATTTTTGGCCAGGGGCTCGGCCCCGCAGATCCTGTCGGTGCCCAACTCGATGCTTCTGGCAAAGTATCCACGCGCCTCGCCGGCGCGCAAATCTTCTTCGATGATATCCCGGCGCCCATAATTCTCTCCTACTCGTTCGAGATGAAAGCCCAGGTTCCATACGAAGTAGCCGGCCGCTCATCCGCCATCGTCCGGCTGGCCTACCGCGATGTTCCTTCAAACCGAATCACCGTGGCTTTGACCGCCTCCGCTCCCGAACTCTTCACTACCGTTGGAAGCCTCACCGATGCAGCCGCGCTCAATCAGGACGGCGCCATAAATTCGCAATCGAACCCCGCCCAGCCCGGCTCCATCGTGGTCTTATTCGCCACCGGGTCGGGTGTCACTTCGCCGCCATCCATCACCGGCGCCCTCGCGCCAGCCCCGTACGCTCCTCCAGCGCTACCCGTAACCGCCGAATTAGCGTCCCAACCCGTGGAAATCCTCTTCGCGGGCAATGCCCCCGGCTTGGCCGGCGTCATGCAAGTGAACACCCGTGTCCCAGCCGCCCTCGCCGGCTCATCCTTTCCCACCCGCGCCGCCGTTACTCTTCACATCGGTGCAGCCACAAGCCGTCCCGGCGTTTCAGTCTGGATCAAATAGGAAGCGAAATATCTGTTCCAGACTCAAGCCCCGGGGCCCGGTTCCAGCAACTTCTGATTCCCTTGTGCTTTCGGAACCGCGCAGCTTTCCGCTGCATCGAACCCGCTGACCGTGATCGTGTAGCGCCCGTTGTCACTGCGCTTGACGTACTCTTTGCCCTTCAGGTACCACAGCGCCGCCTCCAGGTGCTCGCGCGGGCACCCCAGCAACTCCTCGAATTCAAACACCGTCATGGCGGCCCGCTCCGGATCATGCGCGGTCTTGGCATAGAGCAGTTCCAGAATGCCCTGCCGCTTACTCTGTTCCGCTGCCGGTCCAGTAGCCGCCTTGGCGCGGTCGAAGATTTTCCAGTGCAGCCGCTTCGTTTCGCGATACCGCGCATCGTACCGCGCGCGCTCCTCGGGATCGCTGAGGATGCGATGTGCCTCGCACAGCTTCAGAAAGATCTTGCTGTTCCCGGTTTCCTGCGAATCGGGATGATACCGCTGCGCCAGGATTCGATACACGCGGTGGATCGTGTCCGCATCGGCGTTCGGGCTTAACTGCATGATCTCGTAGCAGTCCAGATCTTCGAGGCAGGCGTTGGCCGGCTGCGAATCGTGGCTGCCGGCGGAGCCGCGATCCCCAAGTTCCACGCCGGCGTGGAAGTTGCCGTTTATCTTCTCCGTGCACCACAGCACCGTGGCGGGAGTTACTACCTCGATAAGACTCTCGCCCAGCTTGCCGCGCACCACCAGCTTCGACCCTATCGCCAGCGGCATCAGCACCGAAATCCGGATTCCACCCTCGGAGGTGTCCACTAGATCCGCGGTCACCCACTTGGCATTCCCCATCCGGTCTTTGACTTGCAGCCGGATAACCTGAGCTTCGCTCTTCTTGCGGCTCATCCTCCGGCGCTGCACTGTTTCGGTGCTCGGCATATCGAAATATCGGCATTTCGACCCCGCAACTCCATCCCTTTACCGCATCCTCTCGATCGCCGCCGCGGCCCTGTTTTTTCTAGGAGGCCTCGCCGTAGCTCAAAAGCCCGCCAGAAACATCTCCGGCGCACGCCACCCCAATCTTGCCGCCGCCCAGCGCCTCAGCCGCCAGGCTTTCGAAAAGACCCTCGAAGCTCAGCGAGCCAACGAATGGGACATGGCCGGCCATGCCCAGAAAGCCAAAGAACTCCTCGAACAGGTCAACGCCGAGCTAAAACAGGCCGCCGAAGCCGCCAACCGCAACCCCCGCTAAACTTGTACGGTGGACCCCCAGGTCCG
>JAYTVY010000049.1:0-3257 GCA_043743755.1 Bryobacterales bacterium
GGTACTGGATGCCCTCGTCGGGCCCCTGGCGATTTAGTTCCGTGGGATCGTGCGCGACCGAGAAATAGATTTGGAGCAGCTTGCCGAGCGAGATGCGCGACGGATCGAAGGTGATCTTGACCGACTCGGCATGGCTGGTAAAACCGGTGCTCACGGTGGCGTAGTTGGCCGTCAGGCGGCTGCCGCCCGAGTATCCGGACACCACTTCGGTAACGCCCTGAACATGCCGGTAAACAGCCTCGACGCCCCAGAAGCAGCCGCCCGCCAGGACGATAGTTGATTTTTGTTTGGCGGGCGAGGCCGGAGCGTCCACCGATGGGGCTGGGAAGTCGGCGGCGAGCAGGAGGAGGGCAAGTAAGAACTGCATGGCTCTTTAATTCTAGCCCGGTGACAAGGACGAGGACACCACAGCCAGGGGCTTTTCTTCCAACTGGGTGGCGACAGGAAGATCAATTGTCACCATCAGGCCGGGATTCGCGTTTTGGGCTTCCAGCGAACCTTTATGCAGCTCGACGGCTCGGCGCGCGATGGCCAAGCCGAGACCTACGCCGCCGCTGGCGCGGTCGCGGTCTGACTCGACGCGGTAAAAGGCATCGAAGATGCGCGGCAGGGATTCCTCGGGGACTCCCGGGCCATAATCGCGAACGGTGATGCGGGCCCGATCGGAATTGCGCTCCAGACGCACATCGATAGTGGTCCGCGGTGGCGCATAGCGGACCGCGTTGCGGACCACATTCTCCACTACCCGGCGCAACAGCTCTTCGTCGCCGGCCACCGTGACCGGCTCGGACGCCTTCAGATCCAGAGTGCAATCGCGGGCGGTGGCCTCGATGGAAATCGCATCCACCAGGTCCGCGACCAGCTCGTCCAGGCGGACCGGCTCCATGCGCTTCTTGCTGGGGTCGCCCTCGGCCCTGGTCACTTCGATCAGCTCGCCCACCAGTTCATTCAGGCGATCGGCCTCGCGCTGGATGCGGTCCAGCATTTGATCGTAATCCTGGCTGGGCTGGTCGCGGGTGGAGCGGGCCAGCTCCGTCGCAACGCACAGCCGGGCCAGCGGGCTGCGCAATTCATGCGAAATATCCTGTAGCAGGCGGCGTTCGGCGGATACCAGCGTTTGAATCCGGCCGGCCATCTGGTTGAAGCTGCGCGCCAGCTCTCCGATCTCGTCATTGCGGTTGTCGGGAGCGCGGGCCGAAAGATCGCCGGCCCCAAAGCCCTCCACGGTTTTCTTAAGCCGCTGCACCGGCGACGTCAGGTGATACGCGAACGCATAGCAGAGCAACACCACGGCGCCGACGATCCACAGATGCTGGTACTGGAGGAACCAGAAGAACGATCCGCGGCGCTCTTCGATGACGAAAAGCCAATATTTGTGGCTGGAATCGGGGCGGGCAATAATGGGACCCCGGCGGCCGATGAAGGGAATTGGCGGGCGCGGGCGGACTCCCATGCGCTTCTGAAGATCGGGCCGGGATTGCCCGGTGAGCAGATCCGTGCCCTGGGCGTCGGTGAAAACGAACCGCGACTGCGTGATGGACTGGAAGCGCGCCATCACCGAGGCGAGCGCGGGCTGCCCGCCCGATTCGTAAGCGCGCTTGAGATCCTCCACCTGCAGCCGCAGCAGCATGTTGAAGGGCGACTGCCGGAAATCCGGGCTGCGGAACGTGAGCGCCGTGGTGAGAATGATGCCGCCGATGGCGATCACCATGGTGGCCAGGAACCAGAGCAGCGTCTTGGCGAAGAGCGATCTCATAGCTGGGTGGCCTCCTCCGCCGTGCGGGCAAACTGATAACCCACGCCGCGAATGGTCTTGATCTCGGGACGCGCGTTTTCCAGCTTCTTGCGCAGATGGCTGACGTGCATATCGATGGAGCGGTCAAATGCGGTGGCCTTGCGGTTATACAGATTCTCCATCAGCTCATCGCGCGACACCACCCGCCCGGCCGCGCGCATCAACTGTTCCAGAATGTCGAATTCCAGCGTGGTCAGCTCCACGGGAGTACCGTCATAGGAGACTTCGCGAGTTCCAGGATTGAGCGTCACGCCATTCACTTCCACCAGCCCGCGCGTAGGGCGGGCATCGCTGCGGCGCAAGATAGCTTTGATGCGCGCGGAAAGCTCGCGGGCGTTAAACGGCTTCGGGAGATAATCGTCGGCGCCGGCTTCCAGGCCGACGATGCGATCCACGTCCTCGCCCCGAGCCGTGAGCATCAGCACTGGCATGCGGCTCTGGGCTCGCAGACGCTTGAGAATCTCGAACCCGTCCATGCCGGGAAGCATGACGTCGAGAATCGCCAAATCGAAGCCACCCTCGAGCGCGAGTTGCAGTCCGTGGCGGCCTTCATTGACACACTCGACCGAGTAGCCCTCACGGCGCAGAAATTCGCCGAGAAGCGCGCACAGCTCCACATCGTCATCGATGATCAACAGGCGCATCCAATGTTATAGTAACTCACTGATGCGAATCGCCTTGTTATTGCTGGCCGCGGCTGCCGGACCCGCCTGGGCGCAGCTGGAGACCAGGGAAGCCGACTTCGTGGTGAAGGATTTTCACTTTTCCGAGGGGCGCACGCTGCCCGAAGTGAAGCTTCACTACCGGACGTTGGGGACGCCGGCGGGCAACAACGCCGTTTTGATCCTGCATGGCACCGGCGGCGCCGGAAAGCAGTTCGTAGCGGAACCGTTTTCGACAATCTTCGGGCCCGGCGAGCTACTGGATGCTTCGAAATATTTCATCATCCTGCCGGACGGCATCGGTCACGGCGGGTCGTCTAAACCCAGCGACGGCTTGAAACTTGATTTTCCACACTACGGATACGGCGATATGGTGACGCTGCAATATCGCCTGGTGACGGAGGGCCTGGGCCTGCGGCATTTACGTCTGGTGATGGGGACCTCCATGGGCGGCATGCAGACCTGGATGTGGGGCGAGCGCTATCCGGAGTTCATGGATGCCTTGATGCCGCTGGCCAGCGAGCCGGTGCAGATATCGGGCCGCAACCGGTTTTTCCGGCGCATGATGATTGACCCGCTGCGCGAAAATCCCGAGCGGGGATTGCGCACGGCGCTGTATGTATTGACGATTATGACCACCAGCCCGCTGCAGCTGCAAAAGGAAGCGCCCACGCGCGAGCAAGCCGATAAGCTGTTCTACGAGACGCTGGCCAAACGAACGGCCGCGGCAAACGCCTTCGATTTCTTGTATCAGGTGGAGGCCTCCAACGATTACGATCCCGCGCCGCTGCTGGAGAAGA